>JANOGL010000240.1:0-3641 GCA_031405985.1 Acidobacteriota bacterium
TGACGGTTCGAATTATTATGGGCCGTTTCTGCCTGCGACACTCGCGCGCAACACGCTTAATCTTGTAAATAGGACGATTCAGCTTCGCACCTGCGAGATCGAGATCAACGGCAAACAGCCGCGGCCGTGTCTCGAATATCATCTCAAACGCTGTCTCGGTCCCTGCATCAAAGGTCTGTGCACTCAGGAGGAGTATCAAGAGGCCGCCGCTGACGTTCGCACGCTGCTCGAAGGGAAAAACAAGGAGCTTGCGAAATCGCTCGAAGCGAGGATGTGGCAATTTTCAGAGGAAGGAAAGTACGAACTCGCCGGGCGTTACCGCGATCTGCATCGCACGGTTCTCGCTCTCAGCGAAACACAAAAGATGGCAACGACCGCCGAGCGTGATGTCGATACGATCGGTTTTTATCGTGAAAAGCAAAGGCTTGCGTTGCAGCTTTTTACGACACGCGAAGGCCGTATCGTCGGGCGCCGCGAATTTTTTTGGGAAGATCTGCCGGAGGACGACACCTTCAATGCAAGTGAGTTTCTTGGGCTTGTTTTGTCGCAGTATTACTCGACTGACTATGTGCCGCTCGAAATACACGTGCCGCAAGATTTCGATGATCGCGACGTGCTAGAACGAGCACTAACCGAACGACGCGGTCGCCGCGTGCGCATTCTGGACCCGAAGCGCGGCAAGAACAAACATCTCATAAAACTCGTCGAGACAAACGCTAAGATCGCATTCGAACAACGCTTCCGCGTGCTGAAACCGGATAGTCAGAAGGTTCTCGAAGAGCTGCAGGAGCTGCTCGAACTTTCATATTTTCCCGAACGCATCGAGTCGTTCGACATCTCAAACATCTCCGGTTCTGAGAATGTTGCCGGCATCGTCACCTTCGAGAACGGCAAGCCTGCGCGCAAAGATTATCGGCGCTTCATAATCAAGACTGTCGAAGGCGCAAACGATTTTGCATCGATGAACGAGGCAGTCTTTCGCCGCTATCGGCGAGCTCTCGACGAGCAAAAACCACTGCCGCAACTTGTCTTAATCGACGGCGGCAAAGGCCAACTTTCTGCAGCCGCAGCAGCGATGCAGAGTCTTGATCTCGAACAGATCATGCTTGTCGGCCTCGTTAAACCGCCAAAAAAACACAATGAAATTTCGCATCTGCTCATTTACGGACGCGAAGACAAACCTATCCCATTCGACCGCAACTCGCTGGCGTTTCGCCTGATTTTGCAGATTCGCGAAGAGACGCACAAGACCGCGATTGAGTTTCACCGCAAACGCCGCGAGAAGCGTGACTTCTCTTCTGAGTTGTCCGAGATACCCGGCGTCGGAGAAAAGCGCAAGATGCGACTCTTACGCGAGTTCGGCTCGATCGAGCGCATCGCAAAAGCGACCGCTGACGAGCTGAAAAAGTTTGTCGGGTCAAAGACTGCGACCGAGATCGCTGCACACTTCGAACGCCAACGCGCGCTGGCCGCAAGCTAGAATGCCGCAATAAAATGCTTTCCTACTATTGGCGCGCGTTTGGATTCTGTTTAGGATTGTAAACAATGCGGAGCCGAAAATTTCTATACCAGCTCAGCTTCGCGTCATTGTTTTCCGGTATGTGGTTGTTATCCACAGGGCCGGTCGGGCCGTTAATCGAAAATCCTAAATTGGTGTGGCTATCATCGATCCATTTTCGAACTTGATCAGATACCCCGATCGCAAAAGATGGTCCGAAAGGCAGCGGCACCGCATTGTCGAATTCGACAGAGTTTTCATGCGATGTCGCCATGCCGAGTTCGGTCGCCCACGACCTCGGAGGAGACGAGCCGAGCGTTTCGCCATTACTTCGCTGAACCGAGCTCTGCGTGTCGAAGAGAAAATCCGCCGAAACGATATCGTCGAAATCCTTGAGATCAAAAACAATTGCCGACCCAAAGACTTGGGCGCGGAAATCATCACACGGAAGCGGTGCTGATCCTCGCTCGTAGAAATTATCGAAGCCGACCAACGCTTGATCTGGGCCCGCAGAAAATGTTGAAAATGGCGGATCCGCTTGCGCGACACACACTCCCTTAGAGCCCTTTGCTCCTGCTGATTTAGCGACAATATCTATCGGCTGCAGCTCAAGTGTCTTGAGCGGCGCTTGGTCACAGCCAGCCAGCCAAAGCGTTAAAAAGATAAGGAAAGTAAGGCGCAAGCAGGTATAATCGAGAATCGTTTGCATGATGTATTGCTCCTAAGACTGCTGAGTGGTTAATCACCAAAAGTAAAACACTGTGAAGTCCTATTTGCAACAAAGACAAATCGGACTCGTAATTTGAATTTTGCGGCACAGCGACGAAACCGCAAAACTCACAGATCACGAGCCCGAAAATTGATTTAGCCGCAGATTGACGCAGATGACGCTGATAAAACTTTGTCTTTCTATCTGCGAAATCTGCGTTTATCAGCGGCCAAATTCTGTTACCTTAGTTCTTCTTCACGTAACTCTTATGGACGACAGCTTTCGACTTTTCGTCGCGGGCCTCGACCATGACGTTATCCTTGTCTTCGCGTGTGACGAGCCGCGCGCCACCTGAGGCTGACGACTGCTCTCGCGATTTTCCCTTTTCCGAATCGTCCATAAAGCCCTTTACATCAACGGCTTTAACCGGTTCTGCAAGGCGAACACCGCGCGACTCGGCAACGGCTTCGGTCGCGGTCGCTTTGAGATTTTTCATCCAGAGCTTTTTGAACAGCGCATTCGAGACATAAACGTCGGCGCTGTTGATCTTGCCGTTGATCGCAAAGGCGTAGCCGATCACGTCGGATTTGCCGTTGATAACGCTGCTGAGAGCTTTGACATACTCGTCGATGTTCGCAATAACATTTTTATTCTCGAGACTTAATTGCAAACTCGAAGCCGATGCTCCGTTCGCAACTGATCCGCCAACATTCTTTGCAAGTCGCGCCTGCGCATCACTCACCTGATTCCAAACTTCCTGCTGCGAACGTGTCGCGTTGGCAGCGATCTTCAACTCTTTTGTCACTACCCGGTCGTTGGAACTTTCGAATTTTGTCGAATCCTCGTTGCCGCGCTTTTGCCAGCGGCCCGACTCGACGCAAAACGCCTCGATCTTCACGCGCCCCGATCGTGCCGGAATGATGATGCTTATTGCCAGCACGCGATCTTGCTTGCCGCCCTTCACGATGTCGCCCGCTTGTATAAAAACGTCGAGTTCTTTTGACAGATTCTCGACCTCGAGCTCGTTGACCTCCGACGTCTCATAGACGCGAAACAGCTTTCGCTCCATCGCCTCTTGCAGCGTCATCATGTTTGTTTTCTTAGATTCGTCTTTGCCGTGGATGAGGAAGATCGTCAGATTTTTGTGCGAATACGGCGTCGAAATTCGATAACCGCCAGTCTGAGCGGCCGCGACACCCGCAAACGCCAATGCAATAACAACCCCCACAAACACTCGTGTAATACTTTGATACTTCATATAGATAACTCCTTTTCTGGATTAGATTTTTGCTCGGGAGAGCGTCGCTTTTAATTTGTGAACGGAAGTTTCAGGAGTTTCTTGCGAATTATTTCGTTTTAGCGGCTCTGCCGTTCTATTTGCGGAAAAGCTTCGCTTTTCCGTGGAGTTTGTTTGGATTGATCGCGGCTTCGCCG
>JANOGL010000304.1:0-12279 GCA_031405985.1 Acidobacteriota bacterium
CTTTTAGAGCGCCGTTATTCGCCCCAGCGCGCAAGGCGAGCAGAAGGAACGGGCTGCTCAACAAGATCGAGCTGCTAAAACCGTCGGGCACGAGATATGGGAAATTCGGCTTCCAGTTCCATAACTTAAGCAACATTTCCCACGCCTGACCGGGAATGTATCTCGGCGAAAAGATGCCGTGATTGTACCAAGGCTCCTCCAAAACACCCGGAATGCGGGCATATCCAAAATCCGTTAAGCTATGAAAACGAACGTAGTTATAGATAAGCGTCGCGACGCCCAGCACAAACGGCACCGCGCAGAACGCAGTCAAATTGCGGAATGCGGAAAGCGGAATGTGGAATGATTTTTTTTCCTGTTCGCCTGTTCGCCCCTTCTCATCCTCTCGCCTATCGCGAATTAGCAAGTAGAAAAAGACCGGCGCCGTGAGGAGAATCTCCGTTCTGTTACCGAACGCCATCGCAAAGAAAATTCCGGCAACCAGCGGCCGGCGGTCAAAAACCGTGAAGTATATTGCGCCGAGTTCCCCGACTACTGCAAAGCCGAGTGCGAGTTGCCACGCGCCGGCAAACGTCAGATTCGTCCATGTAAACGTGCCGAACAAAATCGCCAGCGAGAACAAAATTCGCTTTTTGTTTTCGACATCGTAACGCGACGCGATCTTCAGCAGCAGAAAACACGCGATCCCGGCAAGTGTCGCCGCGATCAGCGCGCCGGGCATCTCTTTTATTAGGCCGAGCGTCTTGAACAATGCGATTGGCATCATCGACACGACCGAGCCGAGCGGAAATACTGAATTGTAAAATCCTTCGAACGGAACGAACTCGTTCAACCACGGCGGCTGCTTCGACGTAAACCCGATGTTGCCGCCAAGCATATTCGCCGCAACGCGAAACGTATAGTCGTAAAAGTTTTGAGGCTTTGGATTTGAGAAAAAATAGACGATCGCGGTCGCCGCGGTCAGTGCCGCGATCAACTTACCTGACAATGGTTCGGTTTCGACGGCCTGCGATTTCATGCGGCGAAGATCTTTAGTTTAAATTCGTCACTTGCGATGTAGATTTCGGGTTTCCGACCCGAGAATCGCGTTGATTGCCGCAGTATCATCGGCAAACCCCCGTGAGGCGCGTTTATGCCGTATTCGCGACGCGTGAAGATCGCCGCCATCTGTGGATTAAGACGCTGCGTTATGCCATATCGTATTGCGCGCGATGCCGGCGGCGAAAAGCCGGTCGTGCGTCGCGGATTGATAAACTCGATCGCGTTGTCGTAGATGTTGATCCGCGTTCTTATGTCGCGAAGCGCAAGATCGCGATGAACTAGCGCATTTATGAGCGCCTCGGCGATCGAAAAGAAATGATAATGGCCGCGCGCGACGGCGACCGTCTCGCCGACGAGAGCAAGTTTGCGCTTCGGTTTGTCTTTGCCGAGATCGGCGTAACGTTTCACGAAATCTACGATCGTCTCGTATTGGGTAAGCAGATTCCCCTTTACCTCGATCGCCTCGATCAATTGAGCAGAACCATTACTGCCGGAGAATCTCGCGACTGTCACGTTCGAACGCGGCAGCAGCTCGGCGACGCGCTCATTTTTACCGAACAATAAAACAGCGGCAACTGTCGGAAAAAATTCGTCCGCGTTACCGACCGCTAGCATTAAATCCTTTCGAAGAAAATCACTCGTGTTGTAAAGCGACAAGTTCGGAGAGTTGTCGTCGAAGCCGCTCGCAAACGACCACAGCAAAGCATCGTCAAAATCGGCCTCCGTCAGCGTTTGCAACGGAATATTCTCAAAACCCAGCGGCCTGATCTCATCGAGCCACGCCGACAGTTCGTCACGCGAAACCTCGCGCTTCTCGGCACCGAAACGCATGTAAAAACGGCCATCACGTGTGCGATAAGGTTTTCGCTTGCCATCGACGTCGAGAGCGACAATTCGTTTGCCGCTGTCAAAAGCGATCGTCTCGATGATCGGAACGATGGCCGGGACGATCTCTTCGCGACAGATGCGTGTGAGTTCCTGCTGCACCCATTCGGGGTTCGAAACTCCCTCGATGCGGAGCTGATCATTTACGCCGAAGATGATCGTGCCGCCGTCAGTATTCGCGAGAGCTACGATTCCCTGCGCGATACGTTCGCTGTTCGAGAGTTTTACTTTTAGTTCAAGGTGCGTGTCTTCGCCGCCGCGAATCAATCGAAGCAGTTCGGTGCGCGTTGTAGTCTGCAACGGTTGATTGAGTAGATATTCCTGAAAAGAGTGATCTTCGGAAGATTCAAATCGCGGGCTGTGTCGAAATTTTCTTCTCGGCATTTCAGTTTCCTCCGCTAAGCTGGCTGGTGTCAAAAATCCCAACACGACTATTGAAACATCGACTGCGGCTTTTGTAAATCGGTTACGACCGGGCGGCGTTGACAAGTGCAGGCGTTTGTTCTAATTTTATCCGAGCACCCCTAGTGGAAAACGAATTTACAACCGTCTATCTCGGCCTCGGATCGAACCTCGGCGACCGCGCCGGCAATTTGCTGCTTGCCGTGCGAGCTCTCGTCGAAGCAGATTTTTGCGTTCACAAGCTTTCAGCAATCTACGAGACAGAGCCGATAGACATCGAGAGCGATGTGAATTTTCTCAATATGGTCGCCGAGTTACGGGTGACGAACGTGAGAGCTTCGCAGATGATGGCGCGGCTGCTGCGAATCGAGTATCTGCTGGGCCGCGGGAACAAAACCGTGAAAAAACCGCGTACCGTCGATCTCGATATTCTGTTCTTTGGCGAGATATGTTTAGAAAGCGAATTTTTAACTCTGCCGCACCCGCGACTCCATATGCGCAAATTCGTTCTCATGCCGATGGCCGAAATCGCGCCGACATTTGTTCACCCGAAACTCGATAAAAGTATTGCCGACATCCTCGCAAACGTCGAAGATTCGACCGACGTCCACCGTTGGGACCCAATTAACGGTGTCGCTCAAGAACTGGCCGCGAAAAGCTAGACTTAATAGCCGTAAAAAGCTATTCTTTAGGCAATTTTATGGCGTATTTACAGCCCGACAAAGAAGGTAAAGTATATCTGCCCGCGATTCGGGCCGCTAAAGAGAGAGGCGAGAAACTTGTTTGCCTGACAGCGTACGACTATCCGACCGCACGCATAGTTGATGAGGCCGGCGTCGATATCATCCTCGTCGGCGACAGCATGGGCAACGTGATTCACGGCTACGGCAACACGATTCCCGTCTTGCTCGACGAGATCGCGTCGGCCTGTATCGCGGTCAAACGCGGCACCGAACGCGCTATGGTCGTCGCTGATATGCCCTACGGAACGTATCACGTCAACGAAGACGAGAGCGTCCGCAACGCGCTCCGGCTAATGAAATACGGTGGCGCCGAAGCCGTAAAATTAGAAGGCGGCCGCAATCGTGTCGAGCTGGTCAAGCGCCTCGTCGATGAAGAAATCCCGGTCGTGGCTCACATCGGCTTAACCCCTCAGTCTGTCTACAAAATGGGCGGTTATCGCGTCCAGGGCCGAACCGCCGAGCAGGCCACACGCCTGATCGAAGACGCCAAACTTCTCGAAGACGCCGGAGCCTTCGCTATCGTCCTCGAACTCGTCCCACGCGAAGTCGCCGCGATGATCACAAAAGAACTCAAGATCTCGACCATCGGCATCGGCGCCGGACTCGACTGCGACATCCAGGTGCTCGTGCTCCACGATCTGCTCGGGATGACATTCGGCCGCCAACCGAGATTCGTTCGCCAATATGCAAACCTGCGACAAGTGATGACCGCCGCAATTCAATCATGGTCGAAAGATGTGAAAACTAACGCCTACCCGAACGATCAGGAATCTTATGGCCTCACCGACGAGACCGTAAAAGAGCTCGGTCAGCTCACGGCCGGCAAGTCCGCAAAGGGCTAATGGAGATCATCAACCGCCGACAGCGAATGTTCTCGATCTCGCGAAAACTTCGTCGCGAGGAGAAGACGGTCGGCTTTGTGCCGACGATGGGTGCATTGCACGCTGGGCATCTCGAGCTCGTAAAAGAAGCTCGACAGCGTTGCGACATCGTTGTTGTCTCGATCTTTGTAAATCCTTCGCAATTCGACGTCAAAGCCGATCTCGAAAAATATCCGCGTGATCTGACCGCCGACGCGGCGATGCTTGCTGAGTATGATGTCGATTACATTTTTGCTCCCGATGTTGAGGAGATTTATCCGACGGGGTTCTCAACGTACGTTGATGTTGAAGGCCTAGCTGACAAATTCGAGGGCGCGTCGCGACCCGGACATTTTCGCGGCGTCGCGACTGTGGTCACAATTCTATTCAACACCGTGCGGCCGGATTTTGCTTTTTTCGGACAGAAGGATGCGCAGCAAGTTACAGTCGTCAGGCGTTTGACCGGTGATCTCGGTTTTGAAATGGAGATCGTTGTTATTCCGACCGCTCGCGAAGAGTCCGGTCTTGCGATGTCGTCCCGAAACGAACGGCTCTCACCGGAAGAGCGAAAAAAAGCTGCGATCATTATTGAAGCACTGCGCGAGGCAAAAACCACATACAAAAAAGGTGAACGAAATGCCGCAGATCTTGCTGAAATCGTCAAGAACCGCATCGCGACTGAACCGCTCGCTCTGGTTGATTATGTTGGTGTCGTTGATCGCGATTCGCTGCAAACTATTGAAAGGATTGGAGATGACGAGGCTCTAATTATGACCGCGGTCTATTTTGGCGACGTTAGACTGATCGACAACGTAATTCTAAATCGAAAACAGTAATTTGGTCTCAAACTTGCATCTAACGACCGTGAATCGCGTTTGACGCGTTTCGCAAAAATATGAAAACGATAAAAATTATCGCTTATTCACTTGCTCTCACGATCATGCTGTCGGCCGTTGCGTTTTCGCAAACGGTTTTGACATCGCTCGACGGCACGCGTGTGAACGTCGAAGCTCAAAGAGGTAAGGTCGTTGTGTTGGCCGTCGGCGCGAGCTGGCTGCCGTTGTCGGCAAAGCAGATCGAATACACAAATGCACTTGCAAAAAAATATCAGGGCAAGGATGTTGTGTTCTACTTCGTCGCTACCGACTCGTCGAATGCTAAGTCAAAAAACTTTGCATCGAGCGACGACATTCGTAAATTTGCCTTTGCGAACAAATTCAATGGCACCGTACTGCGTGATGCGGACGGCGCTGTGACGCTAAAAAAATATGACATCGACCAGGTTCCGTCGTTTGTGATCTTGAACAAAATTGGTGTGAGTATTGGCGAGCCGTTCGGCGGTATTGACCCGAAATACGACATCACGATCCCTATCTCAAAGGCGATCGACAAGTTGCTGTAAATTTTTCGGCAGATAAAATTCTCAAGGCGAGGCTGTAATGGTCTCGCCTTTTTGCATGATGAGTTTGTAAACGAGATTGATAGGTAGGCCAACGACGTTCCAATATTCGCCCTCGACCTTTTCAATAAACAAAGCTGCCTGAGCCTGCACGGCGTACGCTCCGGCCTTATCGAGCGGATCGCCTTTTGCGGCGAGGAACTCGATCTCTTGGTCAGTCATATCGATAAATTTCACTCGCGTTCGCTGCACAGCAGACCGTGTTACGCCATGTTTCACGACAGCAATACCGGTTAGAACCTCGTGCCAGTTTCCCGACAACAGTCGCAACATTCGACGCGCGTCGCCCATGTCGACAGGCTTGCCAAGAATGTGATCATCGATCACCACGGTCGTATCGGCGCCGAGCACAATTGAATCTGGGAATTTCACCGCGACGGCTTCTGCTTTTTCACGAGCGAGTCTGACAACATAATTCTCAGGAGCTTCGCCTTCGAGCAGACTTTCGTCGATGTCAGCAACGTGCTTCTCAAATTTCCAGCCGACTGAGTTTAGTATCTCAACTCGTCGCGGACTGCCGGAGGCGAGGATCAGTTTTGGTAATTGCATTGTTTTATCGGCGATTTAGCATTTCGCATCTTCTCGTCTAAAATAATAAATGATTGAGGTTGAATGACAAATGGAGCAGCTCTTTGCAGCGATTCCGACGATTGTAAAAGGACTCGAACCGAATAAGGACGTGACCGAGGCAATGGTTTTCGCCGGGTGGCATCAGGTTGCCGGCGAGCATATCAGATCGCGAACAAAGCCGCTTGCCTTTAATAACAAACGCCTCGTTATCGCGGTCGAGGACGAAACTTGGCGGCAAAATCTAGGAGCATTAGCGGCGCAGATGATCGCCAAACTTAACAAATCGCTCGGCGACGGGACGGTAACTTTCATCGAGTTTCGCGTTCGCCAACCTGGACCTTAAAAATTTGAACTTACCCGTATGGACGTTAGACAAGTAGCAAAACTCGCGCATCTTGAGATCACTGACGACGAAGTTGCGCTTTACACGCCGCAGATGCTCGATATCGTAAAGTATGTCGAACAACTCAATGAGATCGACACCGGCGACATCGAGCCTATGCTCGGCGGCCTGACTGCGGAGGGTGAGCTGACCGCGACGATACGCGAGGACATTGCCGGTGGTTCGCTCGGACAAAAAGCTGCGTTGTCGCAAGCGCCTTCTGCGGTTGAAGGACACTTTCAAGTGCCGAAAATTTTATGAAAAAGATTAGCCACGGAGAACACAGAGGGCAAAAGTACTTCGCAATGCTCTTTATCTCGGTGATCTCTGTGGCTGGATTCGGCTGCGGTGTTCCTAATCTCGAATCGCCCGAATGTGCGGAGGCTCGTGTCGCCGTAAAGCAGTTTTACTCTTTCCATTTTGGTAACGACATGAGGCCAGCAGCAGAGAATCTGAAATTGCGTGAGAAGTTTTTGACGGCTCGATACTATTCGATTGTTTCCTCATTAGTCGAATCTGACACCGATCCATTCACGATGACGCGCGAGTTTCCACGCACATTCAAGATAGGTGAGTGTAAAGAAATGTCCCCGGCGAGTGTCGATTTTCAGATTCAACTCTATTGGCGTGACGACGAACAGACGGTTCAGCAAGAAGTAATGGCCAAGGTGATCAGGGAAAATGGTTCTTGGTTGGTCGATGATGTTGGTTCGAAGAAAAATTAATCGATGTCGATTTTACAGAAAACAGAAAAGATTCTAGCAGCTGCGGAGAGACTTAATCCGGAACTAAATTCGTTCGTCGCGATCGAGCGCGAGCATGCGATGAAACGGGCCGCTGAACTGGATGCTGTGCCCGGTTCTAAACTCGGCGGACTTGCGATTGCCGTAAAAGACAACATCTGCACCAAGGGCATTCGGACTTCGTGCGGGTCGCGGATCTTGCAAAATTACAAAGCACATTATGACGCAACTGCGATCAAGCGACTGAACGACGCCGGTGCAATTATCGTCGGCAAGACAAATATGGACGAGTTTGCGATGGGTTCGTCGAATGAAAATTCGGCGTTCGGCGTTGCAAAAAACCCGTGGGACGTGACGCGCGTTCCGGGCGGTAGCTCGGGCGGTTCGGCGGTTGCGGTCGCGTCGGGCGTTGTTCGAGCAGCTTTGGGAAGCGAGACCGGCGGCTCGGTTCGTCAGCCTGCGTCACTGTGCGGGATTGTTGGATTCAAACCAACGTATGGGCGCATCTCGCGGTACGGCCTTGTCGCCTTCGCCTCGTCGCTTGATAACATTGGCATCTTTGGACAAACTTCACGCGATGTAGCGGACGTTCTCGGCGTTATTGCAGGCCGTGACGAAAATGATTCAACATCCGCGGACGTTGAAGTTCCCGATTACGCGGCGACACTCGACGCGGATCTCACCGGCAAGACGCTAGGCGTGCCGCGAGCGTTGCTCGGCGAAGGGCTCGACGGCGAAGTGCAGGAGAGCGTCCTCGCCGCGATCTCAAACTTTGAAAAGCTCGGTGCTAGAACTGTCGATATCGAACTGCCGTATGCAAAATACGGCATCGCGGTCTACTACATCATCGCGACTGCCGAAGCGTCGTCAAATCTCGCTCGTTTTGATGGCGTGCGTTATGGATTTCGTGCCGAAGACGCCCACGAGTTGCGGCAGATGTATTTCAAAACCCGCGAAGAAGGTTTCGGAGCCGAGGTCAAACGCCGCATCATGCTCGGCACGTATGTTTTGTCGAGCGGCTATTACGACGCGTATTACTCCAAAGCGCAGAAGGTGCGGGCGTTAGTAAAACGCGATTATGTCAACGCATTTACAAAGTGCGACGCGATCCTGACGCCGACCTCGCCGACGGTTGCGTTCAAGATCGGCGAAAGATCAGACGACCCGATCGCGATGTATCTGAGCGATATTTACACGGTGTCTGCGAACCTCGCGGGCGTTCCTGCCATCAGCGTTCCGTGCGGCCTGTCGAGTGAAGGCTTGCCGATCGGCGTGCAGCTCGTCGGCAACTTTTGGTCGGAAGCAACGCTCCTAAATTTTGCACACAAATACGAAACCGCCTTCCCGCTCGGTCCAAAACCGGCAGTATTCGCAGGCTAAAGTTTGGGTTAGATGGTAAGACTACGGTGTGTTTTGCAGAAGAACAACATCGCGGATTTCCTCACCACGGGTGAACGCGAACCATTGTCCGTCGCGCGACCAAGAGCAATTGAAGAATCGTTCGTCAGGCAACCCGACGAGTTTATACGGCTCGCCGTCGAGCGGGAAGTTCCAATAGCCCGACGACGCATCGCGGACGGTGAAGGTGCTGCTGTCGGGTTTCCACTCGATGCCGATATGTGGCGACGCGCCTTTGGGAATTTCGATCTGTTTCACGATGCTGTGATCAACGGCTGAGAAGATGGCTAGTCGTGTTTTGTCTGTCCTGTAGGTGGCGGCGATGTATTTGCCATTGGGCGAAAAGCTCGGGACAGATGTATCGTTTTTTATAACGCAATCTTGTTCACCGCCGTCTACGGGGACGCGGCACAACCAACCGGCTGCGGGTTTGATCGTCGATTTGAAGTAAACCCATTTGCCGTCCGTCGAAGGTGTCGGCTGAAACGCTTCGCCGCCGGAGGTCAGCTGTTTTGAATTTGCGCCGTCGATGTCGGCTCGCCAAATACTAAAGTCCGGCGCGCGATTAGAATGAAATACGACATATTTTCCATCCACGGATACGGAAAGAGCGCTGTCCACCTTGCCGCTCGGCGTAATTTGTTTTTGTTCGGTTCCGTCGGGATTTATCTGGGCGATATACTGGCTTTCCGTGTCTGACGTGACGTAGATGAGCTTGCCGTCCGGCGTCCAGTCGAGTCCCCACAGCCCGTCATATTTTCCAAACGAACCAAACGTGACCTGCCGCTGATCGGACAGGTCGTCTGCCTTTGCGAGCCAGATGTTATTCACCTGACGATGCTCGACGGAAATGAGCGCATTGGACGCATCCGACAGGCTGAGCGAAACGCCGGCGTCGTTGTGCCACGATGCGCCGTAGTTGCTGCGATCGTTAGTGATGCGGTGCAGCCTACCCGACGGATAATCCATCCGGAACAGCCGATAGTGCGGCACGGATGCGTTAGAACTTATCTCAACACCTGTCACGATCAGACCAGTTCCGTCATCGAGCCACGCCGTTTTCGTGACCTCGCGGAGCATTCCGTGATTGACCGTTTCAACCGAACCATTTGCCAAGTCGATCACGGCAATATGCGTTACGTATGGCTTTTCTTCGCCGATAACCGCAGCCGCGAGTTTCGTACTTCCCTTATTCCACGAGAGCGTCGATGCAAGGAAATATTGCCGCTTATCAAATGACGCGATATCACGCTGCTGCGAACCATCGAGCGTTGCGATCGAGACACTGATTTTAGTGTCGTCATCCGGCGACGGACGGACGATAGCGATTTCCTTACCGTCGGGCGACAGGCTGAACACGCCGACATTATCCAGAACCTTTTCCTGAAGACCACCAAACACGGGAATCTTCATTAAGGCGAAGTTCGCATTCTTTTCGTTGCGGAGCGAAAAATATAGATGCGTGTTGTCGGGCGAGAACGTTAGTGAGCGATACGCCGCGTCCGAAGGTTCGCGTAGCTGCAAGTGATTTCCGCCGTCAACGTTCCCCAGCCACAGGCTCTTTTTAGCCAGGTCGTCAATCGTGTACGCAAAAAGCTTACCGTCCGGCGATAGGGCGGCCATCCCGACATTGCCCTTGGTCGTCAACTGGCGGGCGCTGTGCTGGGCAAATCGGCCGTCACCGCCGAACGCCGCGATAAGCCGGTTTCGCGCGGCATAACCTCCAAAGCCGGCAAGGGCTGCCAAAACCAATACCGAAACAGTCAATATCCGATGCCGTCTAAACCACGACTTTCCGGCTGAGCCCGGCCCGGCTGCCGTTTTGTAGCCGTTTGCATTGACAGTCTCAACGTCTTCCTCGATCGTGATGCGCGAGATGCTGCGATTCTCGATCAGGATCTCTGTTTCAACATCCGAAGCGTTGACCTCGGCGACAAAGCTATAGCCTTTGCCGGGTATTGTCGCGATGAATTTGCTCGCTCCGTTCCTGTCGCCAAACACTTTCCTAAGTGCGGAGATCTGGACGGAGAGATTGTTTTCCTCGACAAATTGTTCTGGCCAGACGCGTTCGAGGAGTTCGTTTTTTGTGAGCACGCTGCCGTGATTTTCGACAAGTTCCTTGAGCAGATCGAACGACTTGGCGTGAAGCGTTACAGGCTCTCCGGCATTTGTGAGCGAGCGTTTACCGCAATCCAACTCATATTCACCGAATCTAAACCTGTTCGCCGTCAGCGCTTCCATGGCATTTAGGATTTTTTAGGAACTTTTAGCCCGTTATTTAAGGACTTTTAGCAACCACTCGCCGCAAACTCGCAATTGTTAACAATAAAAAGCACCGGCATTGATATTCCTTTGGTGTCCGAATGATAACAAATGCACGGTGGTTGAACAACAAAATTCGGAATGCACGATATGCACGAACACACAATAAGACGAGCCGAGATCACCATCGAAACGCACAGCGTGACGACGATCAGCAAACGCACGCAAGACCGGCAGAAATTTTACTGCTCCGATTGCGGCAAGAATATCCCGTCGTTGGAAATACCGGTAAAGAGCGCGGTGAGTGACGAAGATGCGACGAGTGCAATCGATATCGTAACTCACGCCGTCAGCGGCAACGGCGATCTGGCGGACGTGGATTTCACCGCCGAGCCGCAGTGATCCGAATGCGGAATGCGGAGTGCGAAAAGATTTTTATCGCGTAGCGATAGCGTGACTTTAGCCGTGGGTTTTAACCCACGGAAAGCTAAACAAATTGATCTTGCCGCGTCAGCGGCAACTGAATGAGATTGACAATATTCAAGCGTCGCTGACTTGGGCGCGGGCGCATCGGACGCCAACCGTGGGTTCAAACCCACGGCTAAATTCAAACTACCGCTGACGCGGTAAAGACATTATTAAATTCATCCCTTTCGGGGATAGCAACGGGCAAAAGCCCGATTTTCAAATAAGGAGAAAAAACGATGAGTAAATCTATTAAAACAATTCAGTTATTTTGTCTGACCTTAGCGGTCGGATCATGTCTGACGCTTGCCCTCGGCCTTTTGACGGCGGATGGCTCGGCGGCGCCGCCCGTCGTGCAAAATATGCGTGGGCTTTGGGACGGGTTTGAGGTGCGGGCCGGCGAGCCGCCCGAACCCAGCCGGACGGAAATAACCGGACAGGAGAACCGGCGGTTTACGGGATTTGCAGAGCCGCCTGATCCGAGCCATCCCGCCATCGCGATCGAGGGCACGGTCTCGGCGAGCGGGAACGTCAATTACCAGGGGCGTTCGCCGGGCGTCCATAACGTCGGTCACTCTAAGCTGCACGATTTTGGCGGCGGCGCGGCGATACTTGACGGCGGCGAGACGCGGCATGTGAACGGCCAGACGTTCATCGTCCCGTGCGTGCTGGTGATGCGCTCGTTTGCCGGCGATGGTTCGGTAGTGCCAAACCCTGAGGGCCGCTATGTCGGCATGCTCGGCGGCGGCGTCACGGGGCAGATCGACATGCGGCTGTCCCCACCGCCCGATCCGGTCCGCCCGACGAGCTTTGAAGGGACGATGGAGGTCGTCATCGGCGGCGAGACGCATTCGTTCCTGTTGCGCGGCACGATCAACTCAGCCGGGCGGATCATCGCCATTGCCGCGACCAGCGAGGGGCACCTGACCTTCGACGCGATATTGTCCGAGCCGCCCGATCCGGGCATGCCCGCGACGATCAACGGCGCTTTCCATCTCGAACTGCACGACGGCACCGAATTCGAAGGGTCGTTTCAAACGGGGCTCGCGCCATGCGGTGAGGTCTGCCC
>JANOGL010000338.1:0-44709 GCA_031405985.1 Acidobacteriota bacterium
CGAGGAGTTTGTCGACGCGCCGGAGTTCGAAGAATTTGTCGCCCGCGAATATCCACATGAGATCGAAGAATGGGACAACAGTCTCAGCCGCCGCAAATTTGTGAAAGTGATGGGAGCCTCGCTCGCTCTCGCTGGGCTTTCGGGTTGCGTAATTCAGCCTGCCGAGAAGATCGTTCCCTACGTAAATCCGGTCGAGGGCATGTTGCCGGGCAAGGCACGTTTCTTCGCGACGGCGATGTCGCTCGGTGGTGTCGCGACCGGTTTGCTAGCAAAATCTTACGACGGCCGTCCCGTCAAAGTCGAGGGCAATCCTGAACATCCCGGCAGCCGCGGCGCGACCGATGTGCTTGCACAAGCTTCTGTCTTGGGGATGTACGATCCGGACCGCTCGCAGCAAGTGACTTATCGCGGCAATCCGAAGTCGTGGGAGATGTTCATGACCGAGTTTCGCTCGGCGGTTGAAACGAATCGTGCTGACGGCGGTGCCGGCGTGAGATTTTTGACCGAGACGGTTACCTCGCCGACGCTGATCGATCAAATGACGAAGCTCAAGGCCGAGCTGCCGAATTCCAAGTGGATTCAATACGAACCGGTCAATCAGGACAACGCGACGACGGGAGCTCGACTCGCGTTTGGCTCACCGGTGCAGACTATCTACAAATTTGATAAGGCAGAGCGGATCTTGTCGCTCGACGCCGATATTTTCTCAGGCTACAACGTCGCGTATATAAAGGATTTTGCCAAGGGACGTCACTTCTCCGAGGAACACAAAGAGATCAATCGTCTCTATTCGGTCGAGACGACCGTCAGTCTCACCGGTGCTAAGGCCGATCATCGCCTTGCGATCAAGCCGAGCCAAATGGCCGAGGTTGCAATGGCGATTGCAAAAGCCGTTGGCGTTGCCGGTGCGACTTCAACTTACGCCGAGAACGCGAAATGGATTGCGTCGATGGCGAAAGACCTCGTCGAGCACAAGGGCAAGTCGCTCGTAGTCGCTGGCGTCAACGCTCCGGCGGTTGTCCACGCGCTTGCGCATGCGATGAACGCAACGCTCGGAAACGCCGGCCAGACAGTGGTTTACGCCGATCCGTTCGCGCCGAACACAGATAAAACTCAAGTCGAGCAGCTTGGCGAGCTTATCGCCGACATCGACGCTGGCCTCGTCAAGATGCTCGTCATACTAGGCGGCAATCCGCTTTATAACACGCCCGCCGACTTAAAACTCAACGCCGAGCGAATGTCGAAGATTCCGCTGCGGGTGCATCTTGGGCTCTATGCCGACGAGACCGCCGAGCATTGCCACTGGCACATTCACGATAAACATTATCTCGAAGGCTGGAGCGACGCTCGCGCCTACGACGGGACGGTTTCGATCCAACAGCCGCTGATCGCGCCGCTTTATGACGGCAAGAGCGTTCACGAGGTCGTGCAGCTTGCGTTGCGTGAAAATTTTGACAAGAAAGATCACGACATCGTCAAAGAGTATTGGCAAGCGAAGAACATCACGCCGGCCGCTGCCGGTCCGGCAGCAAGAACTGAAGAGCGAAAGGCCGCCGAGGCCAAAACTGAAGCGAAGGAAACTACTAACTCAGCTGGCGAGTCTGCCAAAGAAACTCCAAAACCTGCCGCAGCGCCGACACCTGCTGCGGCCGCTGTTCCGGCAACTACTACGCCGCGAGGGTTCGAAGATAACTGGCGTAAAGTGGTTCACGACGGCATTGTTCCGAACACGGCTGCGGCGACCAAGAGCGTTACGGCAAACACGGCGTTTTTGAGCAAGCCGGAGCAAAAACCTGCTGGCGGCGGCAATGTTGAGATTTCGATCTTGCCAGATCCGAGCGTGTATGACGGCCGTTTTGTAAATAACGGCTGGCTGCAGGAGTTACCAAATCCCCTCAACAAGGTGACTTGGGAGAACGTTGCTCTCATCAGCCCGAAGACCGCCGAAAAACTCGCAGCAAACACCGGTAACGAAGCTCGCGACATGACCGGCGGAGAGCAAGGCACTGCATTTATCAACACGAAAGGCGGCAACCAGTTTTCAGATCTCGTAACCGTCAAATATCAAGGCTCGGATATTCAAAAGGGTGTTCCGTTGTGGATAACGCCAGGCCAGCCCGACGACGTCATCACGATTTTTATGGGCTACGGCCGCACAAAGGCGGGCAAGGTTGGCACGGGTCTTGGCTACAGCGCATTCGACGTGATGCGTTCCGACGCGATGAATTACGGCTTTGGCGATGTGACAAAAACCGGCGAGCAGACGACGGTCGCCTCGACGCAGATTCACTTCAATATGGAAGGCCGAGATCTGCTTCGAATGTGGGATGTCGAGGAATTTGAAAAGCATCCCGACATGGGTCATCAGCACGACGAATATCCAAAGTCGATGTATCCGTACGAACAGCATCAAGCCGTTTACGACAAACATTCTAAGTGGGGAATGACAATCGATCTCAACTCGTGCGTCGGCTGTAATGCTTGTGTGATCGCCTGTCAATCGGAGAACAACATTCCCGTCGTCGGCAAGGAACAAGTCGAACGAAGCCGCGAAATGCATTGGATGCGCGTTGATGCGTATTACGGCGGCGGCGATATCAATGAGCCCGAAGGTCCGTATTTCCAGCCTCTTTTGTGTCAGCAATGCGAGCAGGCTCCATGCGAAACGGTTTGCCCTGTGCATGCGACGGTTCACAGCGCCGAAGGCCTGAACGACATGGTTTACAACCGGTGCGTCGGAACTCGCTACTGCTCGAACAACTGTCCGTACAAGGTTCGCCGCTTTAACTTCTTGCTTTATCAGGATTGGGACACGCCGCAGTACAAACTGATGCGTAACCCCGAGGTGACCGTGCGTAGCCGTGGCGTGATGGAAAAATGCAACTACTGCACGCAGCGTATTTCGATCGCGCGTATCGAGGCTGAAAAGGACGGGCGCAAAATTAAAGACGGCGAAGTTGTGACCGCCTGCCAGGCTGTTTGTCCGACTGACGCGATCATTTTCGGCGACATGAACGACCCGAACAGCGCGGTTGCTAAGTCGAAAAAAGATCACCGGGATTACAAACTTCTTAATGAGCTGAACACTCAGCCGCGAACAACTTACCTTGCCGGTCTGAAAAATCAGAACAAGGAAATGCCGGACTACAAACCGCCGGTCAAGAAGGACGGGCCAAAAGTCGAAACCAAAACGGGAGGCGAGGCGCATTAATGGCAGCCGATAAAGAGCTACAACAAAAGCTGCGTCCCGCGATGATCGAGGGCGACCATACTTTCGCCAGCGTTACTGACAAGATCAGCGACGTTACCCTAAAGAAGCGTACGCCGTTTCACTGGTTCATCGGTTTTACGATCGCTTTC
The DNA here is from genome assembly GCA_031405985.1 of Acidobacteriota bacterium. Classification (GTDB taxonomy): domain Bacteria; phylum Acidobacteriota; class Blastocatellia; order Pyrinomonadales; family Pyrinomonadaceae; genus OLB17. The sequence continues at coordinate 3,361 of JANOGL010000338.1, forward strand.
ATGATCGCTCAACTGCTCTTGTTTACAACGATTTGGCTGCTCGCGAACGGTATCGGTATTTGGGGAAACAACCAGCCGGTCGGTTGGGCGTTCGACATTATCAACTTCGTATGGTGGATCGGTATCGGCCACGCCGGAACGCTGATCTCCGCAATTCTGCTTTTGATGAATCAGAAGTGGCGAACGTCGATCAACCGTTTTGCCGAGGCGATGACTCTATTTGCCGTAGCTTGCGCGGCGATGTTTCCGCTCTTGCACACTGGTCGTCCGTGGCTCGCGGCCTATTGGCTTTTCCCGTATCCGAACACGATGGGCATCTGGCCGAACTTCCGAAGCCCACTCATCTGGGACGTTTTTGCCGTCTCGACATACGCCACGGTTTCGCTGCTTTTCTGGTACGTTGGGTTGATTCCTGATCTCGCGACGCTGCGTGATCGTGCAAAGAATAAGTTTTTCAAATTTATCTACGCCGCACTTTCGTGGGGCTGGCGTGGCTCGGCTCGTCACTGGCATCGCTACGAGATTACGTATCTAATACTCGCCGGTCTATCGACGCCGCTTGTGCTTTCGGTCCACTCGATCGTGTCGTTAGACTTCTCGGTGTCGCAGGTTCCGGGCTGGCACGCGACGATCTTTCCTCCATACTTCGTCGCCGGTGCCGTGTTTGCGGGCTTTGCGATGGTGTTGATACTTTGCATTCCGCTTCGCCATTTGTATCGGATGCAGGATTTCATCACGCATCAGCACCTCATTTACATGGCTAAGGTCATGCTCGCGACCGGTTTGATCGTTGTATACGGCTACGCGATGGAGGGATTCTTTGGCTGGTATTCGGCTTCGCAATACGAAGTTTTCATGATCAAAAACCGCATCTGGGAAGGTCCGTACTGGTGGTCGTATTGGCTGCTGATCTTTTGTAACGGCCTGTCGATCCAACTTTTGTGGTTCAAGCGATTTCGTGAGAGCGAGTTTTGGTTGTTTTTGATTTCAATAGTAGTCAGCGTCGGTATGTGGCTCGAGCGGTTTGTAATTATCGTGACGAGCTTGCACCGCGACTTTTTGCCGTCAAGCTGGGCGATGTACAGCCCGCAGATATTTGACTGGTCGATGTTCATCGGCACGATCGGATTTTTCTTTACGCTGATTTATCTGTTCGTGAGATTTGTACCGATCATTTCGATCTTTGAAGTACGAACGCTGCTGCCGGATGCGAATGTTCACGGGCATCAGCAGGACTTTGACGAGAGCGTGCTTGAGGTGGAGTACACGTACGACCGCACCGATCCCCCTAATAAGTGAATAGTGAATAGTGAATAACGAAGAACAAAAACTTCACGGCATAATGGCCGAATTCGACACGGCGACCGAACTGGTCGACGCGGCGAGACTCGTGCGCGACGCGGGTTACAGAAAGACCGACGCGTTCTCGCCGTTTCCTCTGCACGAGATCGACGAAGCTCTCGGCATAAAACGTAGCATCCTGCCGTATCTGATCTTCGCGGGCGGAATCACGGGACTTCTTACGGGCATCGGGCTGCAATATTTCGTTCATGTTTACGAGTATCCGATCATCGTCGGCGGCCGTCCGCACTTCAGCTTGCCGGCATTTATTCCGCCGGCGTATGAGCTGACCATCTTGTTCTCTGCATTCACGGCTGTGTTTGGAATGTTGTTCCTTAACGGACTGCCGTCGCCGTATCATCCGGTCTTTAACGTGCCGCGTTTTGCGCTGGCGACACGCGAAAAGTTCTTTTTGATTATCGAGTCGGACGATCCGAAGTATGACTACGCCGAGACGCGAAAATTTATGGAAGGCTTGGGCGCACAGGAGGTGTTTGATGTCCCGGAATAGAAGTCAGAATTCAGAAGTCAGAAGTCAAAATGGAAGAATCGGCGTCTACGGCTGTCTTCTGGTTTCTGCCTTCTGTCTACTTGCTTCTTCCTGTGGCGTCCGATTCGACATGCAGGATCAGCCGCGATACAGGGCATATAAGAAGAGCGAGTTCTTTCCCGACAAACGCGGAAGCCGAGATCAGGTTGAGGGAACGGTCGCGCGAGGACAGCTTCGCGATAACAAAGGTTTTTACACGGGCAAGGTCGACAATCCGAATCCGAACGCACAGGTTGAAACGACGACCGATGCGATGGGCAACACGCTCGTATCAAGTTTTCCGAACGACATCGATGAGTTTCCGATTCCGGTTACAAAAGAGTTGGTTGACCGCGGACAGGATCGTTACAACATTCACTGTATCGTCTGTCACGGACCGTTGGGTAACGCTGATGGAATGGTTGTTCGTCGCGGTTTTCCGCAGCCGCCGACGTATCATGATGATCGTCTGCGCAACGCGCCGGTCGGGCATTTTTACGATGTGATCACGAACGGCTGGGGCAAGATGAGCGGCTACTCGTATCAGATACAACCTGCAGACCGTTGGGCAATAGTCGCTTACATTCGCGCTCTGCAAGTCGGTCAGACGCCGGAAGAAAATTTGAGAATGACTTCGCGAACTGAAACAAACACAGCCGCGCCGCAGGGAGGTAATCGCTGATGGCGAAGCTTGACGGATATTACGCTCCGGTGGAAATGATCACGCGTTGGCGCACCCTTTCGCTTGGGTTGGGCGGCATTGCCTTGATCATTTGGGCTGTCGGCGCGTATTTCAACACCGAGCAGGCTTTGCGTTCGTGGCTGTTGGGTTTCATCTTTTGGGGCGGCATCGGGCTTGGTTCTCTTGGCGTGCTGATGCTGCAGTATCTCACAGGCGGCGCATGGGGCGTCGTGATTCGCAGAATTTTAGAAGCGGGAACTCGAACGCTGCCGGTCATCTTTCTGATGTTTATACCGCTGGCGATCGGCGTGTGGACAAAGAGCGTTTACGAATGGACGCATTTGCCTATTACGGATTATGCGATGGCCCATCGCGGCATTTATATGACGCCGTGGTTTTGGATTGTGCGCTCGCTGATCTATTTTGCGCTTTGGGCGGTGATGATATATCTGCTCAACAAATGGTCGGCCGAGCAGGAAGCGACAAGCACTGTCGAGGAATCGCGGCTTGTGCTCGAAAAGGCTTCGCGGTTCTCCGGCCCGACGCTTGTTATTTATGCGCTTGTGGTTACGTTCGCCGCAGTCGATTGGATGTTGACGCTCGACGCGCATTGGTTCTTGACTATCTGGGGACTGCTTTTTGTAGCCGGTTGGGCGCTTAGCTGTTTTTGCTTTGTCGTATTTATTTTGGCAAATATGTCGGACAAAGCTCCAATGGACGGCATCGTCGGCAAGCGGCATTTTCACGATCTCGGCAAGCTGATGTTGGCGCTCACAATGGTTTGGGCGTATTTCAATTTTTCGCAGTTCTTGATCATATGGGCGGGCAATCTGCCGGAAGAAACGGGCTGGTATCTGACGCGTATGAAAGGCGGCTGGGGCTATATGGGCATTGGCCTTATTGTGTTCCATTTCGCGTTTCCGTTTCTGGTGCTTTTGCAGCAGGATTTCAAACGACGGGCGCGATGGCTCGCGACGCTTGCGGTATTTATTCTCGTGATGCGTCTCGTCGATATGTTTTATCTTATCGGGCCGAGCAATCGCATTACAGGCGGCGAACAAGGCGCGTTTGTCATAAGCTGGATGGATTTTGTCGGGCCGATCGCAGTTGGCGGAATCTGGCTTTGGTGGTTCTTTGGCGAATTGATGAAACGGCCGATCGTGCCGGCGAAAGATCCATATTTTGAGAGTGCGATCGAGCACGGACGAGGACACTAACGATTGCGGATTTTAGATTGCGGATTGCGGATTTAAGGATATGTCGTCGAAAAAACATACAGACACGGTTGCTGAGCTGAATAAGCTTTACGAGGAGAACGAGATACAGCTCAAGGGCATCTTTTCGTTTGCCATCGGACTGTTTCTTCTCATCGTCGTGACATTCGGGCTAATGTGGTCACTGCTTGGCGTGTTGGAAGATTACTTCAAACCGGACACGAAGAATCCGATGGCGATGAGCGACATAGAACGCCTTCCGCCAGAACCTCGTCTGCAAGGCGCGCCGGGTTTTGGTGTGGATTCGGACAAAGGCCGTGTGAATATGGAGCTCGGGATTCCACAGGCCGAGTGGCGCGAGCTTAGAAAGCAGTGGGACGAGCTTTTGGAGAAAGGCCGCAAGGACGCAAAAACCGGAATGGTGTCCGTGATGCCGATCAACGAGGCAAAGAAAAAACTTTTGGAACGAGGCGTCAAAGCAAAATCCGGCGCCGATGCTGAAGCGGTGTTATCAGCTTCGCGTGAGTTTATATCTGAGGCTGGTTCGGGACGAATGGGAGCGCAGAAAAGAAGGTAAGAGGGGAAAAGTGAAAACGTGACAAAGGGAAAAATGGAAAAAGTTGATTTGAAAGTTGGTAAAGGAGTGACCGGCCTGGCGGCGCGGCGCGGTTTCCTTCTTTTCTTTTTCACTTTTTCACTCTTTCACCTTTTCACTCTGCACGTTTCGGCGCAAAAGAGTGAGCATTACGGGTCGCCGCTCTATTCGCCTAAGTATTATGATCCGACCTCGGAAGCTTCGCAGACCAACGGATTGCCGCCGGTTTTGAAAACGGTCGGCATTGAGCAGAGACTCGGGTCGACGCTGCCGCTCGGCACCGAACTCAAAGACGAAGACGGTAAAGTGGTCAAACTTGGTGATTACTTTAAGCCTGGTCGGCCGGTTGTTGTGACGTTTGTCTATTTCGACTGCCCGATGCTATGCAATCAGGTTTTGAATGGGTTGACCGGCTCGCTTAAGGGAATGTCGTTCGACGCAGGGCGTGAGTTCGACGTCATCGCGATCAGCTTTGACGCTCGCGAATACGACAATCCGACGCTCGCGAAAAATAAGAAAGCGAGTTACGTGGAGCGTTACGGTCGAGTTGGAACTGAGGCAGGCTGGCATTTTCTCACCGGAACGCAGGCATCGATCGATGCTGTGACTTCGGCGGCTGGCTTTAGCTACGAGTGGGATGAGAAGAGCAATCAGTTCGCACACGCCGCGGCTGTGATGATCGCTTCGCCAGAGGGCAAACTGACACGGTACTTTTACGGCATCGATTATTCGCCGAAGGATATTAAGTTTGGCATTATGGAATCGGCCGAGAACAAGGTCGGTAATCCGGCTGAGAAGCTGCTGCTCTATTGCTATCACTACGATCCGTCGACGGGTAAATACGGGCTCGCAATTCTGAATGTGATTCGACTAGGTGGAATCGCGACACTGATAGGCCTTGGTGCGATGGGTTTTGTGTTTTGGCGGCGAAATAAGAAGAGAGAGTCAATTGTAAATTGATGATGCAATCTACAACGTGGATACCATTTTTTCCTGAGCAGGCCTCGACATTCGCGTGGCAGGTCGATCTTTTATATTTCTACTTGATCGCGGTGAGTGTTGCGTTCTCGATACCGATCGTTGCGGCGATCTTCTTCTTTGCTATCAAATATCGTGAGGTCGAAAAGTTTGCAACGCCCGAAGAAATGCACGGCTCGATGGTACTCGAAGTCGTTTGGTCGATCATACCGTTCGTCGTCTCGATGACTATTTTCTTGGGCGGGGCGATCGTATTTTTTAACCAGTTCACGCCGCCGGATGACGCGATGGAGATTTACGTCGTCGGTAAACAATGGATGTGGAAAGCTCAGCATCAAACCGGCCAGCGCGAAATAAACGAACTGCATATCCCCGTCGGCCGAAAGATCAAATTGACGATGACGACCGAAGATGTGCTGCACGATTTTTCGATACCGGCGTTCCGCACAAAAGCCGACGTCGTTCCCGGCCGCTACACTTATTTGTGGTTCGAGCCTACCAAACCGGGAAAGTATCATCTGTTCTGCGCTGAATACTGCGGCCTAAATCACTCGGGCATGGGCGGTTCTGTTTATGTAATGGAGCAGCGCGATTTTGACAATTGGCTGAGTGGCAATGTGTCGGGTCAGACGCCGGTCGAGATGGGCAAAGATTTGTTTGAGAATAAGCTCGGCTGCGCTTCATGTCACGCGGGCGGGCCGGCGCAACGCGGAGCAAAACTCGAAAATATTTTCGGCACCGAGGTAAAGCTTGTCGGTGGCGGCTCGGTAACGGCGAATGACGAGTATATTCGCAACTCGATATTAAATCCGGCGTCGCAAGTTGTCGAAGGCTATCAGCCGATCATGCCGACGTTCAAGGGACAGGTGACCGAAGAGCAGCTCAACGCCCTTGTCGCGTATATTAAATCGCTCAGCCCGAATGCCGCAACCTCGTCATCAACGACTTCGGCAGCGAGTAACGCGAATTCTGCTCCGGCGGCAAATAAAACTGCGATGTCCAACAGTAGTAAATAGGTTTTAAGATTATGAGCGCGCAAGAAGCAACATCGAGCATATACGGCGGAACGAAGCTGAATTACATTACGAACGGCACGACGCTGAAGTCGTGGCTTCTGACCAAAGATCACAAGCGCATCGCGATCATGTATCTCGTCACGGTGTCGATGTTCTTCCTCATGGGCGGTCTTTATGCCGCCACGATCAGGCTCGAACTGCTAACACCCACAAGCGATCTGCTCGAAACAGCTACATACAACAAAGTGTTCACTCAGCACGGCGTGTTGATGATCTTCTTCTTCCTGATTCCGTCGATACCGGCAATTCTTGGTAATTTTCTGATTCCCATTATGATCGGCGCGAAAGATCTTGCTCTGCCGCGCATAAATCTTATCAGCCTTTATATTTACTGGCTGGGCGGCGGATTGACGCTGTTTGCATTGATTCAGGGGGGCGTCGATACCGGTTGGACGTTTTACACGCCTTACTCGACGACATTCTCGAATTCTTTCGTGATGCTAGTCGGTCTGGGCATTTTCATCAACGGATTTTCTTCGATCCTAACCGGGCTGAATTTTATTGTTACGATTCACACAATGCGGGCACCCGGAATGACTTGGTTCCGAATGCCGCTGTTCGTATGGGCGCACTATGCGACGAGTCTTGTAATGATCCTGGGAACACCGGTCATCGCGATCACGGTTCTTTTGTTAGCCATCGAGCGGGCGGCGCATGTTGGCATCTTTGACCCGTCGATCGGCGGCGACCCGATCCTTTTCCAGCATTTGTTCTGGTTCTACTCGCATCCGGCGGTTTACATCATGATCTTGCCGGGTATGGGCGTTATCAGCGAACTTATCTCGAATTTCTCGCGCAAGAAGATCTTTGGGTATGAATTCATTGCATTCTCGTCGATCGCGATCGCCGTGTTCGGTTTCCTTGTATGGGGACATCATATGTTCGTGGCGGGACAATCGATGTACGCGGGCATGGTGTTTTCGTTTTTAACCATGGTGGTCGCGGTGCCGTCCGCGATCAAGATGTTTAACTGGACGGCCACAATGTATAAGGGCTCGATCTCCTACGACACACCGATGCTCTACGCGATCGGCTTCCTCGGTCTGTTTTTGATTGGCGGGTTGACCGGACTATTTTTAGGTTCGATGGGTCTGACGGTGCATTTGACCGATACATATTTTGTTGTCGCACACTTTCATTACGTAATGGTCGGCGGCCAGGTGATCGCCTATCTGGGCGGTTTACACTATTGGTGGCCTAAGATGACGGGTCGTATGTATTCCGAATTTTGGGGAAAGATCTCGGCGATGCTTGTTTTCGTCGGCTTCAACCTGACGTTCTTTCCGCAGTTCATACTTGGATATCAAGGAATGCCGCGTCGTTATGCTGCTTATCCTCCGGAATTCCAGGTGCTAAATATCTTTTCGACAGCCGGCGCCTCAGTTTTAGGTGTTGGGCTTTTGATGCCTGCGGTCTATCTGGTGCACTCGCTAATTTTCGGCAAGCCGGCCGGCGATAATCCGTGGATGCTTCCGGGCCTTGAATGGCGAACGAGTTCGCCGCCGCCGACGGAGAATTTCGAAAAAATGCCGGTTGTTACTTGGGAGGCTTACGGATTCGGAGAAGATAGCGGGCTTGATCTGGAAGAGGCAAAGCGTCGCGAAGCAGTAAGGTTGTAATGGAAAATGGACAATTGAGAATGGAGAATTCAAGGCAAATGTGTAAATTCTCAGTTCTCAGTTCTCAATTCTCAATTTATTAAGATGTCGTCACATTACTCAGACAAATTCGTTTATCACGAGCCTGGCTTACAGCATCAGTTTGATGACATGCGCCAGCAGGAGGAGAGTGTCTCGATCGGGATGTGGATGTTCCTTGTGCAGGAGATCCTGTTCTTTGGCGGCCTGTTTACGGCGTATCTTGTGTTTCGTTCAAAATTCCCGATGGCGTTTGCCGCCGGTTCGAATCATCTCGACGCGTTTTGGGGCGGGCTCAATACGATCGTGCTTATCGTCAGTTCGCTGACCATGGCTCTGACCGTTTACTATGCACAAAAAGGCAACCGCACTCTTCAAGTCGTAATGATTGTGCTGACCATGATTTTCGGCGCGACCTTCCTTGGCGTGAAGGTAGTTGAATACACCGATAAATACAATCACAGCTTGGTGCCGATCTCCGGGTGGAACAAACGTACAAAAGCCGACGATCAAAAATCTGAGGTTTTTGCGTTGCCGTTCGAGGCACGTGTCGTCGCGGCAGAAAGTTCGCCGACCGGCGAAGTTCATAAACCGAATCCGCGCGGCGAGTTTCAGATCGATGTAGAAAACGACATGAAGCTGCCGAAGATGGCCGAGGACGGACAGTTTCTCACCGACTCAGAAAAGATCGGCTATTACTCGAACGGGGCTCTCGACGCTGACAAGTTTCGCGATAAGGTGCGCATGTTCTTCTTTCTGTATTTTGTGATGACCGGTCTTCACGCTTTGCACATGATCGTCGGGCTCGCTCTTATGGCGTGGTTGCTTTGGACGGCATGGAAAGGGAATTACAGCGCCGAGTATTTTATGCCGGTGGAGATGTCGGGCCTGTATTGGCACTTTGTCGACATCGTTTGGATATTCCTGTTCCCGCTGCTTTACTTGTTGGGCAGACACTTCTTACACGGAGGAGGCGGACACTAAATGTCAGAGCATACTGAGCTTGGTAAAGAACACATTGGCATCCCCGGCTATCTCGGAGTTTTTGCGATTTTGATCATCGGCACCGTGTTGACGTATTACGCCGCGACGGTCGATATGGACTTCGTGTTTCCGGGCGCAAATACGCTCGTCGCTCTCGGGATTGCCTTCACAAAAATGTCGTTCGTCATGCTGTTCTTTATGCACGTCCGTTGGAGCCCGAGATTGATCTGGCTCTCGGCCGTCGGTAGTTTTTTCTGGCTGGCGATAATGTTCGCCTACACGATGCAGGATTATTTGACTCGAGCAGACGGCGTCTTTACGAAGTAATTTTAATTTTTCTAATCAGACGCGGACACGGGAACAGCTTTACTCGTATCCGCGTATTTTTTTTGGGGGTTAGATAACCGGCGGCAAAAGTGCTATTATCTTGGATTTGATTGGCGAAAGCGTTATTTTACAAGGTTTTTTGCAACCGCACCGGGTTCGTACGACATCGGAAAGCAATGAGGTTTTCAGGTAAAAAACTAATAAATTCGAAGGCGATGTCTCTGCTCGCGCTGTTTCTTTTTGCCAGCGCGTGCATAAAAGTAAAACAAGATCGCCCAACGGCACGACTCCTCAAAACTGAAGATGCCACGCAGTCGGATTTGATGAAGGAAGTCAATAGATTCGCAAGCGTCAGTTCTATGCGCGCGAAGATGGATCTCAAATTCGAGGACAATTCGTTTGCCGAGTTTGGGAGTAAGGAAGTTTATCGCCAGGCTGACGGCGAAGTCGTCGTGCAGCGTCCGGGCAAAATTTTGCTAAAGGTTCAGGTGCCGATCATTAAATCCGACGTCGCGCAAATGACCTCGGACGGTGAGAAGTTTCGCGTCGCGATCTTACAGGACGGCAGCAGCGGCAAATACAAAAAATTTGTGAAGGGCACGAACAATGCCGATTATTCAAAACTTCAAAAAAATCTGAGCGTTGCCGAACTCGGCGACAGCAAAGAGGCAAAGAAAAATGTAAACGCCTTTGCGAACCTCAGGCCGCAGCATTTTACCGACGCGATGTTAGTGCGCCCGACTGACGAGGGACAAGTTTACACGCAGAGCACGATCTTTCAGGACGAAGTCGATACCAGCGTCGATAAAAAATCACCGGTGCGAACCGTCACGCGTGGTTACTATCTTCTCGATGAATTTGGAAAAAGGGCCGATGGCGGATTGACGATTATGCGGCGGTTTTGGTTTGATCGCGTCGGTGGCATTCGTCTTGCGCGTCAGCAGATCTTCGACGCGAAAGGCGAGATCGAGTCTGACATCACATACGGCAAACAGGGAAATCTCACCGCCACCGGCAACTACACAAATCTGCCGCTCGACATTCAAGTCACGCGTATTAAAGAAAAGTATTCGATGCGTCTTACGTACCAAACGCCTGAGGACGTAATGATCGGCAACGTTTTTCCCGACGCCGCGTTTGTGCTGCAAAATTCATGGAATCTTGAAGAGATGGATCTCGACAAAAAATTGCTCGAGATTGCTAACGCGCCTGTTAAACCTCCCGCCAATACCGGTGCAAACCGCTTTCAGTAACTTGACCTCATGAACCCGATCCTGAGAACCGTCGATCTGACGAAATCATACAAGGTTGGCAAGCTCGATGTGCCGGCGCTTCGCGGCGTGACACTTGATGTAAATCCGGGCGAATTCGTCGCAATCATGGGGCCGTCAGGCTGCGGCAAATCGACGCTATTGCATCTGCTCGGTGGTCTGCTCAGCCCGACAACGGGCAACATAATAATCGACGGCGAAGATCTTTCAAAAGTTTCGGACGCGCGGCGCACCGACATTCGCCGCCGCAAGATCGGTTTTGTATTTCAGCGTTTCAATCTTTTCCCGACGCTTTCGGCCGAGGGTAATTTGAAACTTGCTGAGAAAATTCACACCGGCAACGGCGGTAAAAGTTCTGAAAAACGGCGCGAAGTTTTGCGGCTTTTAAGACTCGAGGATAAAATGCACCATAAGCCGGTCGAGTTGTCCGGCGGCGAACAGCAACGTGTCGCGCTCGCGCGCGCAATCGTAAACAGCCCGGCGATCATTCTCGCGGACGAGCCGACTGGAAATCTCGACACCGAGAATTCGCGCATCGTGCTCGATATGTTCCGCGAGCTGAACGAAAAGTTTTCGCAGACGATTATCATGATCACGCACAACCCCGAGGCCGCAGCTGTGTGCTCACGAACGATTCAGATGCTCGACGGACACGTTGTGTCTTAAAGCGCCTCGCGTAATTGGCCGGCCAGTTCGTGGCGAACCGAAACGATATGAAAAATATCATTAATTGGAATTACGAACGCGCCTCGTGGCAGTGGGACTTGCTGTGCGTTGTAATAATGGCATTTATCTTCTTAACGCCGAAAGAATGGTTTGATAACGGCAAAGCTGCGGCAACCAAAACGCCGCCTCAGTCCGTCAAAGAACAGTGAGTCTTACTGGAGAAGTTTTTTATGAACAAAGTTTTACGTATCGGCTTAATCGCAATTTGTTTAGGTTTTATTTTTTCGTCTGTTTCAGTTAGCGAAGCAAAAGCTCAAAACATCCTCGGCGAGATCCTTCGCCGAATGGACAATTACAACAAATCGCTGCAATCACTCAAGGCTGATGTGACAATGGTCAAATACAATCCGCAGCTAAATGTTTCGGATACGATGTTGGGCACAACTAGTTATCTTCCTAAAAATGCAAAGCGAGTAATGTATGTTCGCATTGACTGGACAAAGCCGGTTCAAGAGCAAATTTCTGTGATTGGTGATAGCTATGAACTTTATCGTCCACGCTTAAATACTGTTATTCAAGGCAAAACCCAAAAAGCAAAAAATAGCGCATCGGTCGGCGGTGCACTCAGCTTTATGAATATGTCTAAAGAGCAGCTCAAGGCCAATTACGATGTAATTTACATTGGCGAGGAGCAGATCAGCGGCGGCGCGAAAACGTGGCACATTCAACTCACTCCAAAAACGGATACGACCTACAGGCTTGCCGATCTCTGGATTGACAGCAACGGCACGCCACTTCAGGCCAAGATAACCGAGAAGAACAACGATACGACAACCGTTTTGTTGTCGAACATAGTTAAAAACGACACGATCAATGCGAGTGTCTTTAAGTTGAGTTATCCGAAATCGGTAAAACGTGTTGCCGCGTAAGGATTCTGTGGTGTGACAGAAGTCTCGGCTTTACCGGCTGAGACTTTTTTGTTTGGTTTGAAAGCACCGGCACGAGAACCTATAATCAATAGTTTGAATTAGCGAAGTTTATGACGCAGACGAGTAGTATTAGCAGATTTTTGCGTGGCGTTCAGCACACGACGCGTGCGTTTGTGTCGACGAAGCATCCCGTTCTTGTTCACATTGTGCCGATGCGACGTTGTAATTTGTCTTGCACCTACTGCAACGAATACGATAAGACGAGTGACCCGGTGCCACTCGACACGATGTTGGAGCGTATCGACAAACTTGCCGAATTCAACACGTCGGTCATCACGATCTCGGGCGGCGAGCCGATGATGCATCCTGAGATTTACGAGATCATCGCTCGCATTCGTCATCACGGAGTGTTCGCCGGTCTGATCTCGAACGGTTATTATTTTCAAACTGATAAGATCAGAAAGCTCAATGAGGCCGGGCTCGATTACCTGCAGATCTCGATCGATAACGTAACGCCCGACGACGTTTCGAAAAAAAGTCTCAAGGTGCTCGATGCAAAGCTTGTTAATTTGCGCGATCATGCAAAATTCAAGGTCAATATTAATTCGGTCGTCGGCGGCGGCGTTGCAAATCCTGACGAGGCTTTGCAGATCTCGGACCGTGCTCGCGAGCTGGGGTTTTCGTCGAGTGTCGGGGTTATTCACGACAGCGACGGCTTGCTGAAAGGCTTAACGCAACGCGAAAGGGAAGTTTACAAAGAGATCAAATCCAAGGGTGCTCGCAGCTACACGCGTTGGAACTGGTTTCAGGACGATCTGGTCGATGGCGGTGAGTACGAATGGCGTTGCCGCGCCGGTGCGCGTTATCTTTACATCGACGAGAACGGCATCGTCAGTTGGTGCTCGCAGCAACGCGGAACGCCCGGTATTCCGTTGCTCGAATACACAAAAGAAGACATGCATCGCGAATACCACACAGAAAAATGGTGCGCACCGACATGCACGATCCAATGCGTCCACCAGGTCGGCCATCTCGACGCCTGGCGCGACCCGCAAATCTCGCTTGCCGAATACAAAAAGCGAAATGGCGACGGGCTGAAGAAAGAAACCGTTGCACAAGTCCTTAAAGCGGAATAAACAGCCGCATTTCGTAATTGGTTTAGACATGGACAACAACAAATTATTTTTACCTGTTCTGCTCGGCACGAATCGTAAAGACCGCCAGAGCGAGAACGTCGCTAACTGGGTTTGCGCGAAGATGCGCGAGCGTGACGATATCGAGACGCAGTTGTTTGACGTGCGCGATTTTGTTTTGCCGCAGGACGATTATGGAACGGCATTGGGGCCGCAATATCCAGAGTGGCGCGACGCGATCATCAAAGCCGACGGGCTTGTCATCGTCACGCCCGAATACAATCACGGTTATTCTGGAAATTTGAAGAGCGTGCTCGATCTGCTGTTAAAAGAATATATTCACAAGGCAGTTGCGTTCGTCGGCGTGTCGGCCGGGCCGTGGGGCGGAACGCGTGTGATTGAATCGATGGTGCCGATGGTGCGCGAACTTGGCCTCGCTGTGACATTCAGCGACCTCAATTTCCCGACGGTCAAAGGTAAATTCGACGAGGACGGAAAACTGCTTGACGACGCATACGAAGATCGCGTGAAAGGTTTTCTCGACGAACTTGTTTGGATGGCGACAACTCTTCGCTGGGGACGCGAAAATGTTCCCTCCAAATACCATACGTAGAATTCGATACAGGCGGTAGAATGCAGATCAAAAGAGATCAGGGTCAATGTTTTGTTGTTGCGGCATTCATGACCGCTTGCTTTGTTTTTCCTGCAGATGCTCAACCGCAAATCTCACCAACTCCGCAGTACATTCCACCGGCTTGTCAGGGCAAACTGACCACTGTTCCTCGAGCCGAGATGGCGACGAAGCCGCCGACTGTCACGAAACACAATCCGCCGATCACTCCTAGTGATCAGAAAAAGGTATTTGACGGTATGGTCAGGGCCGTCGAGGCCAATTATCTTTACCCAGATTACAATGGCCAGAACTGGACCGCTCTCGTAGCCGAGTACCGGGCAAAGGTAGAGACCGGCCTGAATACCGACCAATTCTACACAGAGATAGCGAAGCTAATTAGTCGTCTTGGCGATCGGCATTCGTATTTTCAATCCCCGGTGATGGTTGCCGAGCAGCTTCGCACACTTACGGGATCGAACTCCTATGCAGGGATCGGCGTCCTTTCTGTTCCGTTGATCGAAAAGAAGATCGTCAGCGTTTTGTCCGTGTACGCCGGTTCACCAGCCGAGCGAAACGGTATTAGGGTCCATGATGCCATACTAACCGTTGACGGTTTCCCCTTGATTGAAAATGACGCTAACTACACCAGCCGTATTCGCGGGCCGGAATGTTCAATGGCGGTATTAACAATTCGGTCGCCGGGAGAAAAACCGCGTGATATTGGTGTCGTGCGATTTCGCATTTCGGGACCGCAGCCTTTGCTTTCCCGGCTAGTGACAACTAAGGACGGTTTGCGAATAGGTTACATTTTTGTGCCGACATTTCTTGATCTGACCATTTCCGAACAAACCCGCAAGGCTCTAGACGGGTTTGGCAAACTTGACGGACTGATCATAGACCAGAGGATGAATGCGGGCGGATCGAACAAAGTGTTGGAACCGATGCTTGGTTTTTTTATGTCGGGGGCCGCGGGCAATTTTGTCAGTCGTTCGGGAGCCCGGCCTCTGAACATTACGGGTACTCAGGTAAATAATTCCCAAACGGTCCCCTTAATTATCCTAACCGGAAATCGCACGATCAGTTATGCGGAGGTATTTGCAGGCATTTTGCAGGACATCGGCAGGGCAAAGGTGGTTGGTCAGACCACACGAGGCAACGTCGAGACGTTGCATGCCCACAAATTCCTCGATGGTTCAATTTTGTGGCTCGCCCAGGAGGGCTTCCGATCACCAAGAACGCGTACAAGCTGGGAAACGCAGGGCGTGAAACCTGACGTCGAAGCGTACGCTGATTGGGACACGTTCACTTTCGAGAATGATCCGGCTGTCGTTGTTGCCGTGAAGCTGCTTAGAAAAAAGTAACTCCTAGCGGCGCGCGACTTCCTACCGATCGACCAAACGACAACCGAGCTTGAAAGGCCGAGACCCGACAGGCGTCCGGCCATCATTATCATTGTCTCGCCGTCGGCGACAACATCGGCCGCGAGCAGTGTTCTTTCACCCGTTTTCAACATCTCCTCGGTCATATCCGAGTCTGTATTCATAAGGTCAAGCATCGTTCTCTCGCCGATGTTAGTAGCTTCACCAGATGAACTAAGGCCTTTCACGTAAAATGGGAGCACGCCCCAGATCAACGACAACTGGTTTCGAGCGTCTTCGGATGTTGTTAGCGCAAACGTTTGCATGCCCGAACGAAATGACGATAGCCGTCGCGCCATCAAACCGGATTCGGTAAAGACGGCGACCTTCTCTGTCTGCATTTCCTTTGCGGCTGCAGCGGCAGCTTTGCAAAGAGCTTGGCTTGTGCGGCCCGACGGAGCTTGCGAAAATTTTACAGGCTTCTTTAATTGATCTGGCTTTATCGTTTCCGCAGAGTCGATGATGCGGGCCATTGTCTTGATCGCCTCAACGGGATATTTTCCTGAGGCGGTTTCGGCAGATAGCATCACCGCGTCCGTGCCGTCCCACACAGCGTTGGCGACATCTGACGCCTCGGCTCGTGTCGGAAACGGGTTTTCGATCATCGATTGCAGCATCTGCGTCGCGGTTATCACGAACTTGTCATTTGCAACGGCGAGTTCGATGATCCGTTTTTGATAAACCGGCACGAGCTCGACACTCGTTTCGACGCCGAGATCGCCGCGTGCGACCATCAAACCGTCAGTCTCGGCGATGATCTCCAGTAGATTTTCGATCGCCTCGGCCTTCTCGATCTTTGCAACGAGCAGAGCGCGGCCTAGTTCTCGCTTGTTGAGTTTTTTGATAATGTCCTTTACTTCTTTACAGTCGGCGGCGGTGCGAACGAACGACAGAGCGATGTAATCCACATTCTGTTCCATCGCCCACTCAAGATCGGCGTGATCTTTTTCGGTCATTGAAGGTATCGGCAGCGCTGTGTTTGGCAGGTTGATGCCTTTACGCTCGCTAAGAATTCCGCCGGTGACTACGCGGCAAATTACGTCAGTCCCGGTTTCGGATTCGACAACGAGTTCAATAGCTCCGTCATCGACAAGGATACGAGTGCCTGCTTCGATGACCGAAGGCAGCTGATCAAAGTTTGTTGCAACTTCTTTGTCGTTGCCGACGATGTCGCGGGTGGTGATAACAAATTGCTGACCTTCTTTAAGAACTACCGGCAAGCCACGTTCGAGTGTTCTTGTGCGGATCTTTGGCCCCGAAAGATCAACGAGAATCGACAACGGCTGGTCCAATCCGGCCGCAGCTTTTCGAGCGATGCGGATCGTTTCAGCGTGTTCGGAGCGTTCGCCGTGAGACATATTTATGCGGACGGCGCTCATGCCGGCGCCCAGCATCGATTCGATAGTATCTTGCGTTGCGGACGCGGGCCCGAGCGTTGCGAGTATCTTGGCTTTTCTCATCAGAAGGATCTTAACTTAAAAGCGAACTTCGTTTCCTTAAATAACTGTGAACAGTTGCGACAAATGACGAATGTGACCATGTGAGCGGGGACACAGAAAGCGCATCACCGGTCTGCGGATCGATCTGTTCGGGAAGGACGCCGGACGGCAAGGCTCGTGCTACAACCCATTCGAGAATGTTGACGGCCTTTTGTAGATCGGTTTCGGTTTTCGCAGCAGCGATGTAATATTCGGCGAGCCAGAGCGTCGTGATTATCCACGAATTACCTGTGATTTTGTCAGAGACGCGCATGTAACCGTCGTTCTCAAAACGCGCGACGCCGCCGATCTCGTCGTTGTTTACGAGCGCATTCTCAATGGCCGCCATCGTGCTTGTGACAACAGCGTCGTCCGTCTCGAAACATCCGAAGTAAAATATGCCGAAGAGCGACGCGTCAATCGTTGCGTCCGGCATAAGTGAATCGTCGCCATTCGCGTTTAGTGCGCGCAAAAAACGTCCGTGCTCTTTGCTGTAAAGGTGTTCGCGCATCGCAGTGACGATCTCATCGGCGGTGGCGGAATATTTTGCTGCATTATGCGGTTCGTCAAAGACGCGTGCAAATGCAGCTGCTGCACGCAAACCCGCGACAACACTCGCGCATGTAAACGTGTGAACGCCGCGACGATCTTCCCAGAGATTCCAGCTCGGAAGCGGCAAGCCGGCCTTTTCGTCGCGATACGAGGTGAGAAAATTCGCGGCTTTGACAACAAGCCGTCGATAGCAGCGATGAGCAAAATCGATGTCGCGGTATTTGTCGTAGTGCTGCCAAAGCGCCCACACCACGAGCGAAGTTTCGTCCTCCTGAATCGGCAGCATCGACTTTTTAGCATGCGTGTCCCAAGATGCATGCCAGCCTGAAGCGACGGTGCCGTCGGGATTATACTTTTGCAAAAAATACCCCCGTTCGTGAATTATTCTGCAGCATAGGTCAAAGAAGCTCCGTGCTATTTCGCTATAACCGGCGGTGTCGAGCGCGTTTGCGACGAACGCACCGTCGCGCGTCCACAGATAGCTGTAATGATCGGTCGCGCGTTCGATAACGTCGTGGTCGTTTGCGGCTAAGATAGCACCGCCGTCATCGATTTGTGTGTTGATGATCAGCAGCGACCGTTTGTAAAGATCGGCGACCTCGATCGAAAGGCCGTCGAAGTTTACTGGATTTTTATTTACCCACGCCTTCCAATAGTTTGCCGTGTATTCGAGAAAAACGGCCGGACCGCGTTCGATGGTTTCGCGGTTAAGATCTGCGACTTCGTCGTACGTTGCGCCGGCGGCGATCCAATAATAGACCTCGTGCCCCGCGCCGCCGTCGAGCGGTACATGTACGGCAATCGTCGAATCAACCGAGCCTTCGGTGATCGCTCCGCCGTGAAGCTCACCGTCCTCTGCATCGCGCCAAGTGCCTTCGTTTTGTCTAAACGCTTTGCGTCCGGTTGCAAACGCATCAAAGCTCGGCTGCGTGTTTATCAAAAAGTACCGGTGTTTTTTGTAGTGTATCAGCGACGAGGTTTCGGGGTCGTAAAACGCGGTGTCGCCGACCTTATTCTCGTAGATGCGAAAATCGTGATGCAGGAAAAGGCGAATCTCACGTTGTTCGGCGGCGTTGTTTTTTACTGTGATGCGGCGAAGATAAATGTTGTCGTGGCTTGCGACCGTGTCGCTGCAGGTCAGTGAAACTTGCAACTGCTCATTTACGAGCGTGACATGCGTGACGAGCGTTTCGGGCAAGTATTCGAGCGTGCGTTTCCAGTCATCCGACGCGATCCACGAAAATTCACCGCCCGCCCACACACCAAAGCGGAAAGGGAAGCCCTCGGTGTGATTCTCCTGACCGACATGCGGAAAATATATGTCGCGTATCTGATATTTGTCGTCGAAATTGACCAGCAAACAGCCATTCCCGACCGGAATGTCACGCATTACCCCTCTTCGCTCTCCGCGGCGAGCAGCGAGGCGGAGGTGACGGCGTCTTCGTCGCCGCAGCGGATGAGCGTGACGCCCTGGGCGCTGCGCCCCGTCTCGCGGATCTTATCGACGCCGAGGCGGATGAGCTTGGCCTGCTGCGTGATGATCATGATCTCGCTATTTTCCTCAATAGGGAATGACGCGACGACCTTGCCGGTTTTGTCGGTTGTCTTCATGTTGATGACGCCGATGCCGCCGCGTTTTGCGAGACGATAGCTCGAAACCACGGTTTGCTTGCCAAATCCTTTTTCGGAAACAGAGAGAATCTTCTCGACACCTTCTTGCGAGACCGAACACACGGACACGACGTAATCGCCTTTACGTAAATTCACGCCGCGAACGCCGCGTGCCGCACGACCCATCGGGCGAACGTCAGTCTCCTGAAAACGCACTGCCATGCCGTCGTGCGTCGCGATCAGTATCTGACGTTTGCCGTCGGTGCGAATCACGTCGAGCAGTTCGTCGCCAATGTCGATGTTGATGGCGTTGATGCCGGTGGCGCGGATGTTCTGGTAATCAGCGAGGGCCGTCTTTTTGATGACGCCGTTTCGCGTGACCATCGTGAGATAAATTTCCTCCTGAAAATCGCGCACCGGCATCACGGCAACAAGTTTTCGCTCTTGCGAAAGCTGAACGAGATTTACCACCGCCTTACCGCGTGCGGCGGCGGCGGCCTCGGGAATCTCGTGCACCTTTATCTTAAAGACCTGGCCGTCGTCGGTGAAGATCATCAGATAAGCATGTGTCGAGGCGATAAAAAGATGCTCGACAAAATCTTCGTTCTTCGCCGTCGCGCCTAAGCGGCCTTTGCCACCGCGTCCCTGCCGCGAATAGGTCGAGACGGGCGTGCGCTTGATGTAACCGGCATTTGTAACGGTGATCGCAACGTCCTCATCGGGTATCAGATCCTCGATGCTCAGATCGACGCCCGCATCGATGATCACAGTGCGGCGCTCGTCGGCGTAAAGCCGTCTGACCTCGGTCAGCTCGTCCGTTATCACCTGACGCAGGACGTTTTCGTTTTGCAGAATGTTCTCGAGCTCGGCGATGTGCTTTATGATCTCAGCGTATTCGTCGAGGATCTTTTGGCGTTCGAGCGCCGACAGGCGACGCAACTGCAGATCGAGGATCGCCTGCGCTTGAATCTCAGTAAATTCGAGACTTGCGATGACCGTTTGCAGTTTTTTGAGAAACGCGTCCGGCGAATCGCTGCCTGTGATGCCGCGCCACTTCTTAACTTCTTTCAGCCCGGCGAAATTAGCAGTCAGCCATGAGCGAGCTTCATCGACGGAATTAGCATTGCGGATCAGCGGAATGATGTAATCGAGCGCGTCGATCGCTTTATTTAAGCCCTCTAAAATGTGAGCACGGGCCTGCGCTTTGCGAAGCTCAAACTCAGTTCTTCGACGCACGACCTGACGGCGAAACTCGACGAATGCCTCGAGTATCTGTTTTAAATTCAGCACCTTTGGCTGGCCGTCGATGATCGCGATGTTGATGATGCCGAACGACGATTGCATCGGCGTCAGCTTGTAAAGCTTGTTGAGAATTACCTGCGGGATCGCATCGCGTTTTAGCTCGACGACGATTCGCATTCCTTCGCGGTTCGATTCGTCGCGGATCTCCGAGACGCCTTCGAGTTTGCGTTCCTGAACAAGCTCCGCCATTCGCTCGATGAGTTTCGCTTTGTTGACCTGATACGGAATTTCGGTGACGACGACGGCGTTGCGTGTGCGTTCGCCGCGACCGATCTCGTCAATGCCGGCGCGCGCACGCATCTGAATAATGCCGCGGCCTTCGCGATAAGCGCGATGGATCTCCTCGCGGCCATAGATAAAACCGGCGGTCGGGAAATCGGGGCCGGGAATGAGTTTTATCAGATCATTGATCGTGATCTGCGGATCCTTGATAAGTGCGATCGTGCCATCGAGTATCTCGCCGAGATTATGCGGCGGGATCTTTGTCGCCATGCCGACTGCAATCCCTTCAGAACCGTTCACCAAGAGCAGCGGGACCTTTGTCGGCAACACGCTCGGCTCGGAAAGCGTATCGTCATAATTCGGTGTGAAATTGACGGTCTCTTTCTCGATGTCGGCGAGCACTTCGTTCGCGATCTTTGCAAGACGGACCTCCGTGTATCGCATCGCCGCCGGATTATCACCGTCAACCGAACCGAAATTCCCCTGCCCGTCCACTAGCGGATAACGCATCGAGAAATCCTGCGCCATTCGCACGACCGAGTCGTAGATCGCCGAATCGCCGTGCGGGTGATACTTACCCATAACGTCACCAACGGCGCGGGCCGATTTTCTGTATGCCTTTCCGGCGACATTTCCCTGCTCAAACATTCCGTAAAGAATGCGCCGGTGAACGGGTTTAAGGCCGTCGCGGACGTCCGGCAGTGCGCGGCCGATGATTACACTCATCGCGTAGTCGAGATACGACCGTCGCATTTCGTCTTCGATATTAATTTGGTTGCGTTCTAGTATTGAATCCATGTTAAAAATGGTTAAGCGGTTACGAAATTAGATCTTCCAAACTTAATAAAATGAGTGAGTTATAAAAATTAGGTTGAACAAAAAACGATTTTCACTTACACTACATTTTACAGGTCTAGTGCCTGTTCCGCAAACTGCCTCATCTTCCTTGGGGCACTAACATTTCACCGGCACAAGCTCCCCTCTGTGATCGAAACTAACCAGGTTAGAATAGAGATCAATATCTTTTTATGGCACGTGCTCGTCGATCAAGATCAAAGAAAAAAGAAAAAAGGCGTGCAAGCCTCCCAGATGTTTGGGAGGAAAGTCGCGTAATTCTCCAGGTCCGAGATAGCCCGACTGATACCTGGGCGGTGGAAATAGAGACACAGACGCTGTCACGTTTTGGGGCCTCCTTTAATATCAAACGAGAGTGTAACGTGGGCCAGCTCGTAAATATACGCTTTCCGTCGTCGATAGCAGACGAGTTTTTTGGTCGTGGCGGTGATCCGTTGTCTATAGTATCCCTGATCCAACAAAGCAATCGAGTAATTGTGAACGGTGAGCCACGATTTCATATCAGCGTGGCATTTGTGGGCGAAAAGTTTCCGGATAGCTACCGCGCTGATCCCCTACAGTCATACGCAGTTTGTGGCTCGCATGAAAATGGCTTTTTCAAGATCACCGAATCAGAAAAGCCGTTCAAAACCCGCCGTCATCCCAGGTTTCGATTCGAATTGGAGATAAGGTTGCTGCATATTAAGAAAACAGACCAAACCATAGTGAGGGGGCTAGGTTTTACCAAGAATGTCTCTGTTTCCGGGCTGTCTGTTATTTCCACGGTTGAGGCGCAGATCGGAGACAAGATCAAGATCGGTTCTCCAGATCTGGATTTTTATGGCATTGCAGTAGTTCGTAACACGAGGTCTCTGATTGGTGTTGAAAATCTCCTCCACGTTGAATTTCTAGATTCTGCCTTTCCTACAAGTCGGGTCAAGTCCGTCCTGACAAATCAACAGCAGGTCGTTTAGAAATCTGGAAATGTTCTTCTTTTACTACTTTCCTTATTTGCAGGCATAAGCCTGACATTCGAACCTCCTCACCTATAAAGTAGCCATGTTGCAAACAGAAACACACCCACAAAACCCATCTAAAGCAGTTACCCCAACAGCAAATTCGACCAATATAAACGTAGGTATCAAGGAAAACCGCCGGCTTCAACGGATCGCCCTTCCCCTGCCCGTGCGCGTCGAGATCAAGATCGACAACAACGCCGAGTGGAATGAAGTTACTCGACTGAGTGACGTATCCGCTTTTGGTGCTGGCTTCTTTTTGAAGCGGCCATTGAAGCGCGGACGGCTGGCATATTTAACGATTCCGATGCCGCGGCAATTGCGTTCGTTCGACTACGGCGAACCGAATTATAAGATTTGGGGCGTCGTTCGCCGATGCCTGGCCGTTAGCGAAGATGCTGACAAGCCCGAATACGCGATCGGCGTTGCTTTTACCGGCAAAAATCCGCCGAACAGCTACCTTGAGAATCCGGCGCAGCTCTATGATCTCATTGATCGCGAAGGCAACGGTGACGGACTCTGGAAACTCGAGCCTGCGAATCTGCTCGCCGACGAGAGCCATCTAGCGAAGAGCGATCGCAAGCATACCCGTTATTCGATTCCGGAAACTCTCCTCGTTCAAAAAGTCGATGACCAAGGCGACACGATCGAAGCACAGGTGACGGTGAGCGAGAATATCAGTCTCGGTGGCGCGGCAGTGTTGACTTCGATGCAGGCGACGCGCGGCACATTTTTAAGAGTGACATGCGAGCGTCTGGGTGTTACAATTCTTACAGTTGTTCGCGGTTATCGCGTAGGCTTCGACGGCATCTCCCGGCTTCATCTCGAATTCATCGACAAACACTTTCCGCTTGAAGGCATCGAGTAATTCCGAACGCACCTTATTTATTTAACTCCCTTAAAATTTCAAGTTATGAAGAGCACTCGTAAATCGACAAAATCGGAGTCTAGAACCGCGCAGAGGGCAAGCTCGGCTCTGAAAACGCTAGTTAAAGTTAGGGAAAGCGACAACGAAGTTTGGAAAGACGTGACTCAGGTCACTACTGTGTCTAAGAACGGCGCCGGATTCGATCTGAAGCGGCCCTGTGCAGTCGGGCGTCTTATCACGCTCGTGCTGCCGATGCCAAACAAGCTTCGAGTTTACGACCACGAAGAAAAGCTTTATCCGGTTATGGGCCTCGTTCAGTATTGCAACGAATCGAACGAAGACGGCGAAACGGTTTATCACGTTGGCGTCGGTTTTATCGGCAAGATCGTTCCGGGGAGCTTTCGCCTTAATCCACTGCAAAGCTATCGCATCACGGGAATGAGTTCAGAAAGTCTCTGGACGGTGACCGAGGTCGATACGCCGTTTACTATTCGTCGCGATCCACGATATTGGGTCGCATTCGACGTATCCGTCACGGTTTTGCAAAAGGAAAAGCGAACTTCTAAGAAAGAGAACGCAGTTACGCAGAACATCGGCGCAGGCGGTGCGGCAGTCGTATGCCAACTCGACGCCCAAGCTGGGGACACTGTCAAATTCGGCTGCAAGGCGTTCGATTTTTACACGATGGCGACGGTGCGCGAGCGTAAAGAGCGAAAGAACCTGCCGCCGACGCTGCATCTCGAATTTGTCGAGAACCGTTTTCCAGTCGATAAGATCGTTCACAGCGACAAGGCGCGACCGGCCGAAATTCAGACGCTCGACGACGACGACGACGATACAACACCAAATGTTGGTTTGGACATCAGTCACGTGCCTGCACATGCATCGCAAGCGGGCGAATTCGATTTTACAAATTTTTAAACTAAGGCTTATTTTGCGGAGGCTGTGGCTGCGTTCTCAATGGAGCACTCTCGCCGTTCCGCATTGCGTTTCGTAAGCGACGCCGCTGTTCGGGAGTTAAGTTGCGCGGGTTGAATCGCGGCTGAGGCATATTGCCAGTCGGTCTTCGCGTGACTGAAGGGATTTCGCCGTCTTTAATAGTGGTCGTAGTCGTTCCGCCATTGGGATTTTTTTCCGTGACGATAATATTTCCTTTTTTACCGTCCTTCGGAAACTGGACAACGGTTCCGTCATCATCGGTAATCGTCTCCATTTCAACGCCCTTGTTATCCTTTGTGATCTCGGCTGATTTTGTTTTGCCGTCTTGAGGCTGAGACTCGCTCCTAGACGGCTCAGCGAGTTGCGTCGAGCCACTGCTTTGCGTGCTTGGTTGTACAGAATTTAAATTTTTTTCAGTTTCGGCATTGGTGTTTAAGATATTCGAAACATCGGCGCTCGTTTCGTTCGTTGTTTCGTTTTCAGGCGCCCCACCGCCGAAGGCCAACGGGTTCATCATATAAATACCGCCAGCGACCGCCGAGCCGCCGATCAAAACTGCGAGTGCTCCGGCTGCAATCGCGAGTCCACGTCGATTTTTCGGAGAGGCAGTCGCCGCGGCTTTGAGTGAGGTAACTTCGGAGACATGCGGCTTAAAGACCTCGGTCTTTACTTCGCGTTGTGAAACTCCTGCCGCCGTATCCTCGCCCATCAATCTTGTTGGCTGGGCGATAACGTTCGTGCTCCCAGTCGCAACCGATGCAGTATTTACGTTCGTGAGATAGGCGTAATTTTCGCTTTCTCTGAGCATTTGCAGCATTTTAGTCGCTGATTCAGGACGCTCACCGGCGTTGAGGTCCATGGCTTTTTGCAGAACACCTGCGAGACCACGCGGCACAGCGGGCTCGACGTCGCAAGCAGGTATCAGCGTGTCGCCCCTTTGGCTGAGCACGCTCATCGCACGGGTTAACGCGTCTTCAGGGACAACATTTGTCAGCAAATGATATAACGTCGCGGAGAGCGAATAGAGGTCGCTTCGCGGATCGGTGCCAGTGCCCTGGATTTGTTCGAGCGAGGCGTAATTGCGCGAGTAGCCGAAAATGCTCTTCGCCGCACTGTGATGAGCGGCGTCAGTAGGGTTGCCTTTTGCGAGACCAAAATCGAGCAGAATGATATCGCCACGTGCATTTACTTTTAAGTTCTGCGGTTTGATATCGCGATGAATAACAGGAACGTTTTGGTTGTGCAGGTAGTCGAGCGCGTCGAGCAGTTGATCGGCCCATTTCGCGACCGTCTCGACGGGGAAGGGAGCGTTTTGATTTTCGAGAATTGTCGCAACATCGTCTCCTGGAATGTAT
Organism: Acidobacteriota bacterium; assembly: GCA_031405985.1. Lineage (GTDB taxonomy): Bacteria > Acidobacteriota > Blastocatellia > Pyrinomonadales > Pyrinomonadaceae > OLB17. The sequence goes on from JANOGL010000338.1 coordinate 28,931, forward strand.
TCCATGACGAGGAACTGGCCGTTGTCTTCCTCGAAGTGATCGCTGACTCGCGGCAGAGCGTTGTGCTTCAGGCTGTTTAATAATCTCGCTTCGCGCTCGATCGCTTTGCGAAAATTATCGTCCATGCACAGCGTCTCTTTGATCGCGACGGTGCTACCAAAACGCTCGTCAGTCGCAACGTAAACCGCGCCCATGCCGCCCTGGCCGATCTGCTTATCGATCTTGTAACGCCGCTGTAAAAATTTACCAGTCTCGATCATCGAACTTGCCTAATGATACTACCAAATCAGCTAGAACCTCAATAAAGCTAAGGCGGGCACGTCAAACTTGCACTATGAAACAAATTCCGTGACCCTACGTAATAGCAGGCAGCAAAATGGCGGGGGCGATTGTAATTGACGGGATCAGGCAGTTCACGGACGGTGAATTGATAATCAGCGCGATCAATGGCCGTGGCGATGGTTTTGAGGAGCTGGTTCGCCGTTATCAGAGGCCGATCACGAGCTATATTTTCAGAATGGTCGGAAACTATGAGTCCTCGCTCGACGTCACACAAGAAGTTTTCATCAAGGTTTACAATTCGCTCACAAAATACAGCCCTGAGTATAAATTCTCGACGTGGCTCTACCGCATCGCGCACAACGCGGCCGTCGATCATTTGCGGCGAAATTCGGTGAATGTACAAAGCCTCGAGGCGGAGAATAGCGAAGGCACGTTCGAGCTGCAAATCGAGAGCCGCGGGGCGACGCCCGAACAGGAGCACGAGCGAAGCGAATGGCGCAGCGAGATCGAATCGGTCGTCCGCTGTTTGCCGCCGGCGTATCGTGATCTGATCCTATTGCGACACGCGCGTGACTTGAGTTATGACGAGATCGCCGAGGTTACGGCTCTACCGCTTGGCACAGTAAAGAATCGTTTGTTTCGTGCACGCGAGATGATGCGCGAGATGTTTATCGAGCGTGGATTCACTTGGATGTAAAAGATGACGGTTTTGGAAAAAAAATGTCCGACCGAGGACATCGCCGCGTATATCGACGGCGAACTCGATGCTGTGCGCGAAGCGGAGATCGTGGCGCATTTTGCTGTCTGTGAACAGTGTGGCTTAGAGTTGAATCTTCAAAAACAATTTCTGTGTGATGTCACAAGCGGTTTGAGACACGAAGATACAATCGATCTGCCGTATGATTTTGCAAAGAAAATCGCGGTAAATGCCGAGAGCACGGTTAGTGGACTTCGGCGTCCTCGCGAGCGATTTAACGCATTGTTTATTTGCGCAGGGCTCGGTCTGTTTGCGCTATTTGCAATGGGTGCGGAGACGGGAAACTTGTTGGATCTGGCTTATAACGTATTCGAGCAGGTGACTGCCGTCGGCGCATTTTTCGGCCAACTGGTATATTCCTTTTTCCTCGGCGTGGCGATTGTGCTCCGCACATTTGCGGCACGAGCGGGATTCGAAATGCTGGCAGCCTTTGCGTTCGCGGCATTTTGTATTGCAGCAGGCCTACGATTTCGCAGACAATTTTTACGCTTACTGCGCGTTTGAGTCGCGGTTTCTCCTTCCATAAAAAGTGAAAGTATATTTTGCGACAATCTTCACTCCGCCGATCGTGCTCGCACGATTTTCGCAGGTTGCTATCTATCTCTTTCTTCTTCAGGTACTCTGTGTTTGTCTGCTTGCTAATCCTGAGATTACCACATCCGAAGACGATACTACCGTTATCGTCAACAACGCTCCCGAACAGGAAGTTTACGTTATCGGCAAATCTGTTGTCGTGAACGATAAAGTCAAAGGCGTGTTAGCGGTCGGAGGGGACGTGATTGTCAATGGTCGTGTCGAAGGTGATGTTGCAACAATCGGCGGTAATGTTGTGCAAAAAGAAAATGCCTATATTGGCGGCGACATCATCGTATTTGGCGGGGCTTACAAGCCCGAAGCAAAAAGCCCATTGCGCGAATTGAACAAAGAAACGGTGACGTTCGGCGTTTTTGAGGACGAGTTGAGAAGCTTCGGCCAAAATCCGTCGCAACTATTTTCGCCGAGCTTTTCGCTCAGTTTCATCGCACAGCGAATTGTTGTCGCGTTGTTGTGGTTCGTGATTTCGATAGTGTTTACAACAGTTGCCCCGGGAGCAGTAAGCCGCGCAGTATCACGCATTAAGCTCGCGCCGCTGAAAGTTTGCGGCATAGGTTCCGGCATATTCATACTCGTCGCGGCCATCTTGATTGGCGGAGCTATCGCTCTGCCGAGCTATCTTGCCGCGACAGTTCTAATAATGGGAACGCTGCTATTTATTCTGAGTTATGTCTTCGGCCGCGTCTCGCTTCAATTAAGTATTGGCAAGTTGGTTCAGAAACATTTCCTTTCTGAAAATAATCACTCTGAAACCCTTGCTACGCTCATCGGCGTGCTCGTTTGGACGCTACTTCTCTCGCTTCCTTACATTTGGTTGATCGCACTGTTCACAGTATTTACATTTGGCATTGGATTGATAATCACAGGCCGCACTCAAGCCAAGTGGCAAAACACCTAAGTCTTTTACTTGCAGATTTTTACATTTCTTTACACACAGCTGTTAACCAAACTGATAGAATTTACGTCTTATGGATGTAGGGGCAACTTTTCGGCGATTTTAAGCGTATAAATTGCAGCCTCACAACAGTCGTAAACAATGAATAAGAAAATATTTATCGCTCTAGTTATAACGATGTTCGGTGTGGCGAGTTCTACTTTCGCGCAAACGACGGACTCGTCGCTCAAACCGGTTTATAAGTCCGGCGACGTTGAGTCGATCGCAGTCGACAAGATCGTAATCAAGACCGTCAATGGTCCGGTCGGCATTGTTTTGAATGGCAAGTCCGAGTTTAAGCGAATCTCGGCAGAGAAGCCGAGTCTCTCGACGGCGACCGCAGTCACGCTAGCCGAGATCGCGGTCGGCGACAAGGTCACTATCTCGTGTCTGGCGCCGACCGATGGCAAACCGCTATGGGGACGCACGGTTTACCTGATGACCAAGTCAGATATTTCTCAAAAGGCTGCGAAAGAAACTGCCGAATGGCGAACTCGCGGCATTGCCGGAAAGGTTGCAAGCGTAAATGCGCAGACAAATCAGATCGTCTTAGAGATGAGCAGCTTGATGGGCGTGACGAAAGTGACGGTCACCCCGAAGGCCGACGCGAAGTTCATGCGCTATGCGCCGGATTCGATAAAATTTGCCGATGCAAAAACGAGTTCTATCTCTGAGATCAAGACTGGCGACCAGATCAGAGCGCTTGGCGACAAGAGCACTGACGGAACAGCGTTTACAGCAGAGACAGTTCTTACGGGAGCGTTTCGGCAATCTGCCGGAATAGTCAAGTCTGTCGATGTTACGAATAATGAAGTCGTCGTTAAAGACACGGCGACGGATAAAGATATAACGATTGCTTTTGGGGACGCGATTTTATTAAAGCGTTTTCCGCCGGAAATGGCCGAGCGAATGGCCGGTATGCAAATGCCTGGAGCGGCAAGGCCTCCAGGGGCTCCAGGCGTGTCGGGACAGCAAGGACAAGGCCAAGTCGTTGTTCAGCAAGGCCCGCCATCAGGACAGTCGCCGGCAAACGGCCAAGCGCAGTCTGGCGGTCCGGGACGAATGATAGGCGGTTTCCGGGCCGGCGGCGTGGACGACGTGCTCGAACGTCTTCCAAATATCACAGCGGCCGATCTGAAAGTCGGCGACACTATCGCGATCCTGACTTCAGGTTCGTCAGTCATCGCTGACAAGGTCAAAGCGATCAAACTCATTGCTGGCGTCGAGCCTTTTATCAAGATGGCGCAAGCTGCGGCTGCTATGTCACGCCGTGGCCAGGGCGGCGGCAATCAGCCGGGACTTAATATTCCGGGGCTCGATGGCATAGGTATTCCGTAAAAATCAATTAACTAATTTTATTTCTCGCTTTTTGAATTATTTTGTCATGAAAATTTTTAGATCTATAACATTTCTTTTATTGATTTCGCTTGCTTTGGCAACCGGGACATTTGCGCAGACGGCGGGCAGCATCGGAGGGCAAATCACTGACTCGCTCGGCGCGGTTGTCGTCGGAGCGAGCGTGACCGCTGTCTCTGCCACGGGTGCGCAAAAGCAGGCCGTTAGCAACGCCCGTGGCGAATACTCGATCACAGGTCTTGCACCGGGTAAATACACGGTCAAGGCGATTGCTGCTAAATTTGCGCTTTACGAAAACGCAGAAGTCGAAGTCACGTCCGGCGAGCGCACCGATCTGATCGTCGTGCTAACTGTCGCCGGCGTCGAGGAAAACGTTGAGGTCTCGAACGGCAGCAATGTCTCGAACGACGCGGACAATAACGCCAGCGCAACCGTTCTTAAGGACAAAGACCTCGAAGCCTTGCCGGACGATCCTGACGAATTAGAAGCTGCTCTGCAGGCGATGGCCGGTGCCGGAGCGGGGCCTGACGGCGGGCAGATTAGCATTGACGGTTTTACTGGCGGTCGTATGCCGCCGAAAGAAGCGATTCGTGAGATTCGTATCAACACAAATCCGTTTTCGGCCGAGTATGAGCGGATCGGTTTTGGACGCATCGACGTGCTGACGCGTCCGGGCTTTGACAAATGGCGGGGCTCGGTAAACTTCAACTTTAATGACGAAGCGCTGAATTCGCGTAATCCGTTCGCTGTGAATCGAGCGTCGAGTCAGTTTCGTAACTACGGCGGCTTTCTCAGCGGCCCGATCACTGCAAAGAAGTCGTCGTTCTTTCTCGACATCAATCAAAGCGAGCGTGACGAGAACTCGGTTATTTCGGCGATCATTGTCGATCCGTCGTTGAGTATCGTATCTTTTAATCAGGACGTTCGCGTGCCGACGCGGAGGTTTTCGATGAGCCCGCGGGTCGATTATGCGATCAACGACCGCAACACGATCATCGGACGCTACAACTTTTCGCGCTCAACATCTGAGAATCAAGGAATTGGTGGTTTTACTCTTCCCTCGCGTGCGACTGCCTCGACCAATACTCAACACGGATTTAATTTGACCGAGTCGGCGATCATAAACGCCAAAACGGTCAACGAGACGCGCTTCCAATATGAATACAACAATCGTGAGCAGGAAGGCGACGGTACCATACCGACTATCAATGTGGCCGGTTCGTTCAATGGCGGCGGCTCGCAGGTCGGGTTAAATTACTCCCGTTCGAAACGTTGGGAGATCCAGAATTACACGACTACGTCGTTTGGTAAGGCGTCGCAGCATTCGGTCAAATTCGGCATCCGCGTTCGCGGCATTTCGATTGAAGATCGCTCGGAAAACAACTACGCCGGAAGTTTTACTTTTGGAGGAATACCCGAAGTTCGTAGCCCAGCGGGTTGCTCTCCGGTTGGGTCTGGATGTGTTGTCGTGACACCCGCCGTTTCGTCGATCGAGCAGTACCGACAAAAGCTGCTTGGTAATCCTGACCCGCGTTTTAACCCGACACAATTCTCGATCACGACAGGAAATCCTATCGCTGATGTTTCGCAGATAGATTACAGCCCGTTCATCACCGACGACTGGCGCGTGCGGCCTGATCTAACGTTGAGCTTTGGTCTGCGCTACGAAAACCAGTCAAATATTGGCAGCAACTTCAACGTCGCGCCGCGGTTTGGTTTCGCATGGTCGCCGGGCGCAGGCGGAGCGAAAGCTCCGAAGACAGTTTTTCGCGGTGGTTTTGGTATCTTTTACGATCGCTTTAATGAGAACAGCACGCTCCGAGCGCGTCGCAACGATGGCGTGTCGCAGGTTCAGTATGTCGTGACAAATAACACGGGCAATATATTGGGACAAGCATCGTTTACAAATACGGGCGTCACAAATGTTCCGACCGCAGCCCAACTCGGAACTGTCACACCGCTGTCGAGCGTGCCGTTTAGGATCGCGGATAATCTTAGCGCTCCTTATGCAATTCAGTCTGCGATCAGTGTTGAACGCCAGTTGAATCCGCGAACCGTTTTGAGCGCCACATACACAACGTCGAGGTCGCTGCACACGCTTCGCACCCGCAATATCAACGCTCCGGTTTGTCCTGATACAGTGGTTTGTCCCTCAGGATTGACAGCGGCGCAAGTATCGGCGCTGAGACCTAACCCTACTCTTGGTAACGTCACGCTGATCGAATCGAGCGGCTACTCAAAAACGGACCTTATGTTCATTAACCTCCGCACAACGATTGCTTCTAAATACACCCTCAGCGGCGGTTATTCCCTGAGTTACGCGAGCGGCGATACGGACAGCCTGACCAGCCCGCGTTTTACGGTTAACACGGTCGGCTTTCCGGCGTATAGTTATGATTTGAGTAATGAGTATGCTCCGTCGGCATTCAACGCTCGCCACTCGGTGTTTTTCTTTGGCTCGGCGACGCTGCCGTGGGGTTTTCGCCTGAGCCCGATAATAGTTGCGACTAGCGGACGTCGATTTAATATCACATCAGGCGTTGATACGAATTATGACTCACTATTCTTCGAGCGGCCGACATTTTCGGCCCTAAGTGCTAGATGCCAGCAGCTTCTTCTGACTAATTCGTTTTGTGATATTGGCGGCACAGCCGATCCAAACACAACCATTCCGCGTAACTACGGAAAAGGCCCCGGCTCATTCAACATGAACGTGAATTTGTCGAAGACCTTCGGCTTCGGGGGCGGTTCAAAAACAGCGGTCGCCGCAAATCAATCCGGCGGCCAAAACCAAGGCGCCCAAGGGGGACAACGCGGCGGCGGTGGTGGAGGGCGTGGTCCTGGCGGCGGTCCGCAGATGGTAGTGATGGGCGGCGGTGGCGGAGGCATGTTTGGCGGCGGCGGAGATGCACGGAAACCTTATAATCTGACGTTAGGCGTCAATGTCCAAAATGTCTTTAACAATGTGAATCTAAGCCAGCCTGTCGGGTCGCTCACATCACCTTCGTTCGGACGACCGCGATCGACGGGCGGCGGATTCGGATTTGGCGGCGGTGGTGGCGGTTCAGCGAATCGCCGCGTCGATCTGCAAATGCGATTTAGCTGGTAAGTTCGAATCGCGGTATAATCTGAAACTTAGAAGAGAGGTGAAAGCGTATTTAGTTTCACCTCTCTCGCTTTTTATTATGGGACGAATTACATTGATTATTTTTCTACTTACTGCTTTAGTTCTTGTTGTGTCAGCGCAAACCAGCCAGCCGGCAAAGAATGAAAAGCCAACGACGACTGCCGTGACAGTGGTTAGCAATACACCGCTCGATCTTGCAAAAGCCACGCTCGCTGCGCACGGCGGTGACAAGTTAAAAAATGTAAAGACGCTCGTGATGAAAGGCTCGCTCGATATGAATGTTTTTAATCAAGTCACGCCGGCGGCATTTTCGATTGCGATCAGCGGTGAGAAATATTCTTTTGAGATTAATAATCCTTTTCAGCCGATGAAGCAAACTTACGACGGTGTGCGGACTTTTTCGACGATTCAGGGATTTCAACTCCCGCCTGTTACAAGTCTCGGTTTTCCTTTACTGCCAAAGGTCGGCGTTGAAGGCTACGCTATTTCTGCATTGGCCGAAAGTAAAAAGAAACATAGAGGTTTTCGTATCACGACGCCCGACGGTTTTTACACTGACTTTTACATCGATGAAAAAACCAATCAGATCAAAGGTTACGAATCGAGTTATGTTGTCGGCGAGCGGGACGTAACAACCTCTGTTGATGTCGATGAGTTTCAGACAGTTGATGGCATCGTCGTGCCGAAGAAGTATTCGCAGCGATTTGACCTGGGATCAACTACGGCTTACGCAACTTTCAAAACAAAAGATATTCTTATCAATGCGCCGATAGACGACGGCGTGTTTGCGATGCCAAAATAATTTATTTCGCGAATCGGCTGGCCTTCCACCACTCAATAGTTTTGTTGAGGCCTTCCTCCAGACCTACAAGCTCTTTATAGCCAATGCATTCAGTTGCACTACGGTTGTCTGCTTGTGAATGCTTCACGTCGCCGCGACGCTCTTGCTGAAAATCAGCTTTGACATCGACCTTGCCCGTAATGTTCTTTAGCGTATCAAGGAGCTCGTTCAGAGTGATTCGGGCTCCGTTTGCGACATTCAAGGTTTCCCCAATGCCTTTTGTAGCTTGAGCAGCTTTGATATTTGCATCGACAACGTTTGCTATATAAGTGAAGTCGCGTGATTGCTCACCGTCACCGTAGATCACCGGCTGTTGACCGGTCATCAGCGCATCGATAAATCGCGAGATCACGCCCGAGTACATCGAAGAAGGGTTTTGCCGTGGGCCGAACACGTTGAAGTACCGCAGCGAAAATGTTTCAAGCCCGTACACGCTGTTGAAAGCACGGCAATACAATTCGCCGACGAGCTTTGCCGCTGCGTATGGCGACAAGGGATCGGGGCGCATCGACTCGACCTTTGGCAGCGTGGGCTGATCGCCATACGCTGAACTCGAAGCCGCGTAAATAAAACGTTTGACGCCGGCTTCGCGTGCCCTTAATAGTAGATTGAATGTGCCATTGACGCACATGTTGTGAGTTTCAGCTGGATCATCGACAGAGCGCGGTACGCTCGGCAACGCGGCCTGGTGAAAAACGATCTCAACTCCTTCCACCGCAGGCAAAAGACTCGTGTCGTCATTTATGTCGCCCTCGACAAAATCAAAATCACCTTGTATTTCGTCGAGATTTTCGCGAAAGCCGGTTATGAGATTATCGATGATGCTGACTTTAGCCCCTTGACGAATTAATTCCTCGGCAAGATTTGAACCGATAAAACCGGCTCCACCGGTGACGAGAACTTTTGAAGTAATTGCCATGCGTTACCTGCCGACTCCGATGTATTCAAAGCCAAGTTCGCGCATGTCCTCGGGCTCGTATATGTTGCGAAGATCGACGATCTTTGGGGATTTTAAGAGGCTCTTAACTTTTTCCATGTCGAGGGCGCGGAACTGATTCCACTCGGTGATAATCACAAGCGCGTCGGCTCCGCGAATTGCATCGTACTCATCGATTGCGTATTCGATGGACTCGATGTAGTGGCGGGCTTCGTCCATTGCAACAGGATCGTATGCTTTGACGCGTGCACCGCGAGAGGTCATCGCGTTGATGATCTCGATGGCCGGAGACTCGCGCATGTCGTCGGTTTCAGGCTTGAACGAGAGGCCTAAAACGCCAATGTTTTTTCCCGAGAGGTCGCCAACTAGTTTTTCGATCTTCGGGATCATTGCCTCGCGTTGCCGTTCGTTTGCGTCAATCACCGCGTCAACGATTCGCGTCTCAACGCCAAATTGATCGGCGACCGTTGTCAAAGCACGCGTATCTTTTGGAAAGCACGAGCCACCATAGCCTGGTCCTGGATGCAGGAACTTGCGACCAATGCGATTGTCCATACCCATGCCGCGGGCCACGTCGTGAACGTCACAGCCGATTGCGTCGCAGAGATTTGCGATTTCGTTGATAAACGTAATCTTGGTAGCCAGAAAGGCGTTTGCGGCGTATTTGATAAGTTCAGCCGCTTCGAGTGATGTGATGACAATGGGCGTTTCGATTAAGAAAAGCGGGCGGTAAAGGTCTTTCATCACCTCGATCGCACGATTTTGGTCGCTGCCGATTACAACCCGATCGGGGCGCATAAAGTCTTCAATAGCAGCTCCTTCGCGAAGGAACTCAGGATTTGAGGCCACACCGAATTCGGTGTTTGTCTTGAGATTTTGCGTGACAAACTCACGAAGCCATTTCCCGGTACCGACTGGTACTGTGGACTTTGTGACGAGTACTTTGTAGCCATTGATTGACTCGGCGACGTCTTTTGCAGCTTGTCGGTAATAGCTCATGTCGGGCGAGCCATCCTCTTTTGGCGGCGTACCGACGGCTAGAAAAACCACTTGGGCTTGTTCGACGGCGCCTTTTATAGTGGTTGTGAACTTCAGCCGCCCCGCTTCGGAATTTTTCTTTACTATTTTATCGAGACCAGGTTCATAAATCGGGATAATGCCGTTGTTGAGTTTCTCGACCTTCTCCTTATCAACATCCACACATGTGACGTCGACGCCAAATTCCGCAAAACATGCTCCGGTGACAAGCCCAACATACCCCGTGCCGATAACTGCTATGTGCATAAATCAAAAAGTGGTATTTAAACAAAACAAAGCGGGTCACGTCAACCAACATGACCCGCAGCTAAACAAAAATTAAACAACAATTAACGCGTGGGGCTAACGACAACGGTTCCGCCACCAATGTCGGTGTCGTCATCCTGACCGGCAAAATAGATGCCGGCTCCGGCGACGCCTGCTGCAATCAGCAATAGCCATGGCCAGCCAGCAAAGGCAGGGCTTGGAGTCGAGCCTGGACGCAGGCAGGGCTTACAACCTGTTTGGGCCATGTTGCCTGCCGTGGCTGATGAGCCTGCAGCGACTTGTTTGTCATTAGAACCTTCACGCATAGTTACCGTTCCTGATGTGGTATCAAGGTGAGTATGCGAGCATTCGACTTCAAGGCCGAAGTTATTTGCTTGAGACGAATCAGCAATGAAGGTTGCGTGCTTAGTCGTCGCTGTGGTGGCAACACCAGCAGATGCTGAAACTCTGACCTTGCCAGAATCAACAATAGCAATGATGTTATTCGCGCCGAAATTGAGCGTCATGCTTGAATCGGCCGAGAGCTCAACCCTTCCTAACTTGCCGAGGCTGACAACTGCGCTCGAATTCGAACCCGTGCTGATCACGGAACCCGAAAGCACGGTTGCGTTAGAAATGGCCGGCTGGCCATTGATCGTAACCTGACCGGTAACGGTGATCTCGGCCGTTGAGTCCATAGGCACGGCAAAAGCAACCATTGAGTAAACGCACCATATTGCTGCGAGCGTCATTAGCGTAACGGATTTACGTAGAATTTTTTTGGGGAACATCTGTGTTATCTCCTCCTGAATAAACAATTCAATCAATCGAATCAGTAAAATCTTAACGAACTGGACTTGCTTGCGTACCATCTTCATCGCTCTTGATTGTGAAATACAAGATGAAGAAGGCGGCAACTCCAAAAACCACTGCCCATGCCCACCAATCAAGATCGCTGGCATTGGCAGCGTTCTTTTTAGCCGTTGCAGAGTTGGCAGTGACCATGTCGCCTGCATTTAAATTGACGGTATCGCCTGTAAGCGTTTTTATGCCGACTGTACTAGCCGAATTAAGAACTCTTGCACTTCCCGCGGTGAGACTCCCACTGAGACTGCCGTCGCTATTCAAATTGTAAGTTGTGCTGGGTGCAAGCTCGATCTTGCCGGCTTTACCGAGGTCAAGAATGGCCGTCATGCCATCGGGCGTGGTGATGGTACTTGCGGCAAAGATAGTTCGACCTGAAGCGGCTGGCTCACCGTTTACAGTAACAGACTTGTCTGATTTACCGTTTACAATTAGTTCGCCTATCGGCTTAACCGAATTCGCTAAAGCCACCATTGAAGACGACGCTAGCACTGTCACTATTAAGCAAAGAGAGGCAAACATTCGCACACACACAAAAGTATTTTTTAATTTCATAATAGATGCTCCTTCAATGGTTTAAAATCAAACCTATCAATCTTTTACACGAATTATTCATGGTTGTCAATGGATCTCAGACCGACGACCGAAATATAGTCAGATTTTCCGCTGCCCGAAAGCAAGTAGCAGGCTGGAATTACATTATGGCTACATTTATAGCATATTTATGAGAACTTTCAAATTCAATTAGTCGAAATATTTACATTTTTAATGAGCTGGATCAGGTGGTTTGACGGGAGTTTTAAAGGTCTCATTGCCGAACGTCGAATTTTCTGCTTTAATTTGGCAAAAGTTCTTAACAAAATCATTTGGGAGATGTGAGATGAGATTCAGGATATTTACATTATTTTTATTTGCTATTGCTTTGCTGAGTGCTTGTTCGAGCGAGCCGAAAGAAAAGAAGCTCAAGATAGGTTTTGCAATGGATACGGTCAAGGAGGAGCGTTGGCAGCGCGACCACGATGCATTCAAAGCTCATTGCGAAAAGCTGAACGTCAATTGTGTTATCACTGTTGCCGACAACAAAGCCGACAAGCAGGCAAACGACGTTGATAATTTGCTGACACAGGGCGTCGACGTGCTCGTCATCGCGCCGCACGACGCTACACAAGCGGCTTCGATGGTTGAAAAAGCTAAGAAGCAAAACGTACCGGTCATTAGCTACGACCGACTTATCAACTCCGATAAGATCGATCTTTACGTCTCGCACCAGGTTCCGGTCATAGGCAAAAAGATAGCCGAATACGCGCTGAAAAATCAGCCGAAGGGAAAGTACGTGATGGTTTACGGCGCTTCGACCGACAACAACGCAGTTATAATGAAGAAAGAGCAGCTAGCCGTTCTGCAACCCGCTATCGACAAAGGTGAGATCAAGATTGTCGCCGATAACTTCATCACGGACTGGAAGCCATCGGAAGCTCTCAATTTCGCCGAGAACGCCTTGACGCAAAATAATGATGATATTCAGGCGTTTGTCGTTTCGAATGACGGCATGGCCGGCGGCGTCATTCAGGCGCTTGCCAAACGTAATCTCGCCGGCCAGATTCTCGTCACCGGTCAGGATGCTGGTCTCGAAGCTTTGCAAAACATTGCTGAAGGTAAACAGTCGATGACGATTTATAAGCCTATCGTCGCGCTCGCCAATGCAGCGGTCGAAGCCGCAATCAAGCTTGCCAACAAGCAACCCCTCGACACAAGACCGTTTATGAACGACAACATAAAGAAAGAAGTACCGTCCATTTTGCTCGAAGTCGTCACCGTGGACAAAGCGAATCTTCTGAACACGGTCATCAAAGATGGGTACGCAAAGTACGACGACATCTTTAAAAATGTGCCAGAGGCAGATCGGCCAAAAAAGCCATAATTAATAGGATGAATGAAGCCGCTCTGGCCGTCGATCTCGGCGGCACGAACATTCGAATGGCCGCTGTTGCCGATGACGGCGCGATACTGCATCTAACTCGGAGGCCCACGCCGAAGAGTGTGACGCCGGTCGAGTTGATATCTCTTGCGGGCGAAATGGCCGACGAGTGCATCGCGAAAATCGGCTCCGAGACAACTCTGCTCGGCATCGCATTTGCCGCGCCCGCCCCTTCAGCAAGAAACTCCGAAGGCATTCTCACACGGCTTCCCAATATCCCGACATTGAATGGAATGAATCTCAAGGCCGCTCTCCGCGACCGCTTTTCTTTTCCGGTGACGGTCGAGAACGACGCGAATGCGGCCGCTATCGGCGAACATTGGATGGGGGCGTCGAAAGACGCCGACACGTCAATTATCATCACGCTTGGCACTGGCCTCGGGGGCGGAATTATTATCGACGGCGAGCCCTATCGCGGCGTCGATGGCACAGCCGGCGAGATCGGGCACGTTTGCGTTATCCCTGACGGCCATCCGTGCGGCTGCGGCAGCCGCGGGTGCGTCGAACAGTATGCTTCAGCGACGGCGATCGTTCGCATGGCGCGCGAAAACGGCCTCGATTTTTCCACATCGCGCGATGTTTATAATGCATTTCAAGGCGGCGACGAACGCGCGGCGATCGTTTTCAGACAGATGGGTAGTTATCTCGGCATCGTGCTTGCCGGGCTCGTTAACACTTTAAATCCCGACATGATCGTCATCGCAGGCGGAGCTTCGGGAGCTTGGGACGCGTTTATCGGGCCGCTGAAAGACGAAATACATCTGCGTGCGTTTCATGCGCCTTCGACGCGTGTCGAGATCGCCCGTACGCAGCTTGGCGACAACGCCGGAATTCTCGGTGCCGCACGCTCGGCGATTCTAAACGCCGAATCTCTGACGGTCGTTTGAATATCGAGTTGACTCACGACTCTCGACTCTCTAGACTCTAGACTGACGACGTGGTGAGTTATTGCAACTTGCGGCCACGTAAAATAAACGGCTAAACAGCAAGAGTTAATTCGAAAGATCTTAGAACTCTGTGCTTGTTTACGCACAGAGTTTTTTAGTTTATGAGCAAGTTTCTCGATCTGCTAAAAGAAAAGATCATCGTCTTCGACGGGGCGATGGGCGTGTCGTTGCAGGCGGCGAACTTGTCTATCGACGACTGGGGTGGGCCGAATTTTGAGAACTGCTCGGAGAATCTGCTCTACACGCGGCCGGATGTGGTCGAACACGTGCATACGAGTTTTCTCGACATCGGCTGCGACGTGATCGAGACGAACAGCTTTGGCGGCAGCGAGGTTGTGCTTACCGAGTTTGGCATCGCGGATAAAACTTACGATGTAAATAAAAAAGCTGCCGAGCTTGCAAAGCGTCTCACGAGCGATTATTCGACGAAAGATCATCCGCGTTTTGTCGCCGGCTCGATCGGTCCCGGCACAAAGCTGCCGACGCTTGGGCATATCACTTATCCCGATCTTAAAGATGCGTATCGCGAACAGGTTCGCGGCCTTATCGACGGCGGCAGCGATGTTTTGATCGTCGAGACTTGCCAAGATTTGCTTCAGACGAAGGCTGCATTAGCCGCGATCTTTGAACATTTTGAAAAAAATAGAATAAAACTTCCTGTTATCGCGCAGGTGACTATCGAAGTTTTCGGCACGATGCTCAACGGCACCGAGATCGGTGCGGCGTTGACCGCGCTCGAACCGTTTCCGATCGACGTCATCGGCATGAACTGCGGCACCGGACCGAAGCACATGAGCGACAGCTTTCGTTATCTCTGCGAAAACTCGCCGCTGCCCGTTTCGATCTTGCCGAACGCCGGTTTGCCCGAGGTGCGCGACGGAGCGCAGCATTACGACGAGACGCCGGAGAGCTTTTCAGCGCAAGTCGAGCATTTTGCAAAGGATTTTGGCGCGAATATAGTCGGCGGCTGCTGCGGCACGACGCCCGACCACATCAAACTGCTCGTCGAACGCCTCGGCAGTCTTTCGCCGAAGCAGCGCAATGCAAAACTTACGCCGTCGGCCTCGTCGATCTATTTTCAACAGCCCTACACGCAGGACGCTTCGTTCTTGATCGTCGGCGAACGCGTTAACGCCAGCGGCTCGAAGAAGATGCGCGATCTGCTCGACGCCGAAGACTGGGACGGCCTCGTCAATCTCGCGAAATCGCAGGAAAAAGAAGGCGCGCATATTCTCGATATCAACGTTGACTTCGTCGGACGCGATGGCGTTGCCGATATGCACACTTTGGCCGCGAGACTGGCGACGGCGGTCAAAATTCCGCTGATGTTCGATTCGACTGAGTGGGAAAAAATGGAGGCCGGCCTCGAACACGCCGGCGGTAAATCGATTCTCAATTCGACGAATTACGAAGACGGCGAGCCGCGTTTTCTAAAAGTTCTCGGCCTCGCAAAAGAATACGGTGCGAGCGTCGTCATCGGTTTGATCGATGAGGAAGGCATGGCGCGTTCCTGCGAGGACAAACTCAAGATCGCACGTCGCGCATATAAACAAGTTATTGATAACGGCATTCCGGGACACGATATTTTCTTCGATCCGCTTGCTCTGCCGATCTCGACAGGCATTGAAGAAGATCGCGCGAACGCGGCTGAAACTATCGCGGCGATCAAGGCGATCCGCGCCGAGATGCCCGATGCGAATATCATTCTCGGCGTTTCGAATATCTCGTTCGGACTCAATCCTGCGGCGCGTGTCGTGTTGAATTCCGTATTTCTGCACGATTGCGTCGAAGCGGGAATGAACTCGGCGATCGTCAACGCGTCGAAGATATTGCCGCTCATGCGCTTCAGCGAGCATGAGATCGACACAGCACGCGATC
>JANOGL010000340.1:0-3238 GCA_031405985.1 Acidobacteriota bacterium
TCGGGAATTCATTGTTGGATTTAGTTTTAGTTACAACTTGCTCTATACCGTTTATGTTGAACGCGGCGAAAGAACCAGAATAATTTCGGCTCGAAGGGCAACAATCGAAGATGAAAAATTATATGCAAGACGAAAATAAAAAATTATCAGCACAAAGTGAGGCAAACGGTACTATCTACAATCGGGAATCGGTTGATCTTAGTATAAACATCTCAAAAGACACATTCGACACTGTAGAATTGGTAGCCCGAAAACGCGGTCTGTCCGTAACATCGCTTCTTAAGCTATTTATCGGAAGAGGTTTGCGAGAGCTGGAACCCGAAATGTCGAACGAACTTGCTATCAAAAGATTTCGCAATCGAAAGGGCGAGAAAAAGGAAGTGCCAGTCGATCTGGCGGCGTGATATGGCGGTGATCTTAAGTGCTGCATTACTCCAAGACGAGATTGCTGTTTCGGTGGCTCAGGTCTTGGCGTCGGCAACCGAAGGCTTCCGCCGGAAAATAACAAAAGCATACAGCGGAACCACCGAAGCCATCACGATGGCGGCAGCGAGCGTTATTACAATCTGCGTTTGAAAACCGCTCGCCGCGATCCCGACACCGCCTTTAAGACCGATGGCGAAAAGCAGATAAAGCGAAAGGATCTTCGGAATCGGGGCGGGAATGTCCAAATCCGATTTAACAGACACCGCCAACAGCCCAAGAAAGAAAAACAATATCGGTGGATTGAGAAAATTGCCGATCAAAAAATTAAAATCCATATTCAAAATAACTCAACTATGAACGCCCGCGCAGCTCCTCGATCTCTCGGCGGAGGGCTCGGACCTCATCGAGGATCAACTGGGTGTGAGCCTCTTCCGCCCCCTTGAGATCCTCGGCGACCTGCGACTGCATCGCGTTGACGACCACCGCGATGAACAGGTTCAACACCATGAACGTGGCGACCAGAAGGTAGGTGACGAAGAATATCCATGCGTACGGCGACTGCGCCATCACCCCGCGCGCAATCTCGGGCCAGCCTTCCACCGTCATCACCTGGAAAAGCGTAAACAACGAGGCGCCGAGACTGCCGAAGAACTCCGGCGCGATCGTTCCGAACAGTTTCGTGGCCATTACCGCGGATACGTACAACACGAGCGCCATCAGGCCGATGATCGACGCCATACCCGGCAATGCTGTGAGGAGGGCGTTGACCACCCCGCGCATTGAGGGCACCATCGAGATCAGCCGCATCACACGCAGCACACGTAGGGAGCGCAAGACGCTGAACGCACCGCTTGCGGGCATCAATGCGATACCTACGATCACGAAATCGAACACCCGCCACGGGTCGTGGAAGTAGCGTCGACGATAGACAAAAAAGCGCAGCAGCAGCTCGACCACGAAGACGCCAAGCACCGCTCGGTCGATTGCGTACAGCACGTCGCCGAAGCGCTCTATGATCGCGGGCGAGGTTTCGAGTCCGAGCGTTATCGCGTTCACAACGATCAGGGAGATAATCGCCTTGTCGAAACGCGGATTCTCGATGAAAATACGGACGCGCTCGCGCAGGCTCGGTGTGGTTTTGGAAACGGTCGTATTCATTGTTCCTTGATATGTGGCATACGGGTAAGTTAATTACTCGCTTGACCATTTTATTTGAAACTCAATTTCTTCCTGGCCTTCTCCTCTTTCGTGCTCGATATTGTAAGTTGCACGAACGGGAACGTATATCCTTTCACCCGCAATTTGAATTTCAAACTACTCACCTTTTTCGAGCGAGTCTGCCAGACGACGAAGTTTTGAAATAAAATCCGAAATTGGATAACTTTTCTCTACATCTCTTTCTGTCTCATTGCTCATATTTTCCTTCCTTTTCATTTAAAACATAATGTGTTACCGCTGTGAAAAAAAGTAATGCCGCTTAACGACCAAATTGACGTGGGGCGATGCCGCCCCACGTTACTTTAGGATTAACCGAGATCGTGGGATGCTACCGCTTCGGTTCTAGAACAATCTCCCTTGCCAGACGGTCTTGCAGAACTTCCCGAATTTCAAGCCGATCCTTATAGCCTTGCCGTTGTTTTTCGTCATTGCCGACGACCTGTTGTGCGAGGTTCTCTGCTTTGCCCTCGTTCGCTTCCATCGTGGCTAGATTTTTGTACTCAGTCATCAGCATAATGTTGAAATCGCCGGCGCCATGCGCTTCGGTGGTCAAAACTTTGTAAGAAAGTATCAATCCTTCTTTTTTCAACGCATCCTGTTGTTTCTTCCAGTCGGTGGCGATGTAGTTCAAATAAGCCGTGTCCATACCCGGCTTCATACGGATAAATGCTACGTTCCACACCGAGCCGTTGTGATAGGGGCGATTGACCTGTGCAAATACGACGACGCTCAAAGTCAGCATAAGGACGATGAGCGAACCAATTAGTACGCGATTACGTTTCATGATTGTCTCCTGTTTTATCCAAATGAGTGCAAAAGCAAACGGGGTTTTTCGAGCGGTCGCCGCACTCGTTTCAAGCGACCGCCGCCCAACTTAAAAATTTAGTGAACTAAGATACTGTGCGCTGCAGATTGGTCTGATTCGCCGCACTTCCGTCAAGACGTGCGATGTTTTGCCGAGTGGCTCATAACATCAAACATTTGCTACGACCAGATAATCGCGATCGAGATTGATAACTTCGTATTCCGTTACCCCTGAGCGAGCGAGAATGTCATGCATTTGGGCCTCGCGATAGAGAAACAGAGGCGTTCCCTTGAGCCAAAACCGAAAGCGACGAAGCGGCACCCGCCATTCTAAGGCCTTTGGAAAGCTTAAGATCAATTTCCCGTTCGTTAGTTCACGCATCCGCGTAATGATCGGTATAGGTTCTTCTACGTAGTCGAAAAACCCATTGCCGGT
The DNA here is from genome assembly GCA_031405985.1 of Acidobacteriota bacterium. Lineage (GTDB taxonomy): Bacteria > Acidobacteriota > Blastocatellia > Pyrinomonadales > Pyrinomonadaceae > OLB17. Next base: position 2,885 of record JANOGL010000340.1, read on the forward strand.
GCAGGCGTCGAACGGGCCTTCGTCCCCGGAAACCGCGTCTGGAAATGTACCAACGCGAAACTCGCACTGCTCCGCAACACCATTTTCCATGGCAAGTTTGTCCGCGCTCTCGATCATGGCGCGGGCAAAATCGACGCCGATAACTTTCGCTGCTCCTTTTTTGGCAAAAGCTATGCAAAAACGACCGGAACCGCATCCAACATCAAGGATCCTTTTGCCCTGGAGAGGCTCGAGTTTCTCGACATTCAGTTCGAGGCGCTTTTGCACCACGCCGCGCCAGTAATTGTCGATAAACCGCGCGACCACTCCTTTCTTAACGTCGTAGATCGCGTCAAACCTCGCCGCATCGTCGTG
>JANOGL010000396.1:0-6227 GCA_031405985.1 Acidobacteriota bacterium
GATTGCGTATTCGAGAACGTCAGTGCGAATGCATGCTTCCCGACATTTCTTTGAATGCCAAATCCGATCGATGGTTCTGAAATATGCCGGAAGCCGATTACGCGAAAATTGTTGTCAAAGATCGGTTGCGTTTGTCCCAGCTTGAATCCCGTGCGAGGCGCAAAATCAAACAGAGCGACAATGTTCGGCGTGATCAGCACGCTCGTGCCAAAACCGAACGATGCGCCATGTGTTGGCAACCTAAAATTATTTGCGACGGTTGCGGGCGGGAAGAAATCGTTCGCACGCGGATCGAAACGCCGCTGGCCGTTGGCGTTTATATGAGCGGCCGGTGAAAAGAAAACGTAAACGCGTTTGCCAAGCCGCACTGAGATCATCGCTTGCAGATTGTAGGTGAATTCCTCTGTAAAATTATCGTTGCCCTCGATGCTCGCGAATGTGGTTAGAGCGATCGGAGATTTTTTATCTTGAGCAAGCCAATTATAGCCAACGCCGACTTCGATCACGCGGCACAAACCGCGCTGGCATAATGGCGAACGATAGGCCGACACGTAGAGTTTATCAGTAATTCCGTAACTCACGCCGAACGACGCGACGCCAAAACTGTCGAGCCCGAGCAAATTGCGTGCGCTTGAGCTGAGCGGATGAAGCGGCTGCGTAAAGCGATGCGTGAATACCAGATTCCACGTTCCCTTTGGAATGTTCTTCGGCGTTGGGACGTTTACGACGCGAAAATCATACGGCTCCTCGCCCTTGTCAAAATCATACGCGCTTTCTTCTTCCTGACTCGGCGGTGCATCGGTCGTTTTTTGCTTTGCATCCGCAGACGCACTTGTCGCCGCATCGTCATCTGAATTCCCCGGGATTTGTTCGACTGTCTTTTTTCCAGTATCGACGCGTATTTTTTCGCCATTCGACTCGATGATGACAACGCCCGGCGAAGTTTCGTCAAATACGACTTTGATCTTTCTCTGAGACTTGTCGTCGGACAATGGCACTGCGAGAGGTTTGGCTTCTGCCGCAGTGCTTTTCGCCACGACATCAGGGGTCTTGTTTTGTTCCTGCGCGGTCGCTGAGAAAAAAAAACCAGTGACCGTAGTCACGAATAATGTGAAGGCCCAAGCATTAACGATGGCGCCAAACGACTGAAGCATAGATGTTTCGACCGCGCCGATGCGATGGCTTTTGCAAAATATAAATCTCATGCCGACATCCTCCGATTTGTTTCTTTAATAATCATGCAACATGCGTGCCAATTTTGACGACGGATTCCCTGAATTAGCCTAATTATTTGATAATCGAGGATCGAATGAAGGCTCTGCGCGTTGCTTTAGTACAACCACGCGCCTCTTACCTTTCAACGTTCGGATTCATGTGCTAAATTTGCTGTGAACAGCTTTTCCGGCGCTCGACCACGCATAGCGCGCTTCATGCAAGTATGAATCTGCTCCAAGCGATAATCTTAGGCATCGTTCAGGGTTTGACCGAGTTTATCCCGATCAGCTCGACGGCGCATCTGGTGTTTGCGAGCCGCTTTACCGATCTTTACGGCGGCGACGCTGAAAAGATAACGGCGACGATGGCGGTGATTCAGTTGGGCACGCTCGCGGCGGTTTTTGTGTATTTTGCGAGCGATATTTGGGGAATCTCATCGGCCTTTGTCCGTGATCACTGGAATCTGTTGTTCAACCGTCGCAAGATGCGTTTTTCGGGCACCGACGGCAAGCGCCCCATTTGGATGTCGGAGGAATCGTGGCTCGGCTGGCTGATAATTCTCGGTTCGATACCGATCGGCACGGTTGGTTTTGTCTTCAAAGATTTTATCGAAGGGCCGGGCACGAAGAACCTATGGGTCATCGCGACGATGCTGATAGCCATCGCTCTCCTTCTCGTCATTGCCGAACGCGTCGGCTCGCAGCGGAAAGAAATGCGGCACCTGCGGATCAGCGACGCGCTTATCGTCGGATTTTGTCAGGTCCTTGCTCTGATGCCGGGCACAAGCCGTTCGGGAGCAACGATCATGGGCGGCCTGCTCGCGGGCGAAAAACGCGAGACCGCGGCGCGCTTTTCGTTTTTGCTGTCGATACCGGCGATCTCTGCGAGTGGCCTGCTCGAACTGCACAAGGCTGTCGAGATATTGCCGCAAGAAACGTTCGTCCCGCTTATCGTCGGCGTCGTAGTCTCTGGCATCGTCGGCTATCTGTCGATCTGGTTTCTGCTCGCGTTCCTGCGCCGCAACTCGACGCTCGTCTTTGTAATTTACCGCCTGATCCTCGGCGTCGCGATCCTCGTGCTGCTGTGGCAGGGCGTAATTAGTCCTGTCGTTTAACTAACCGCAGAGGCGCTGAGACGCAGAGATTAAAGTTAAATAGTTTTTGTCTTACATTCTCCGCGTCTCTGCGTCTCTGCGGTAAAAGTTTTACTAGTGCATGATGAAAAAAAAGTGGACAATCCGAAAACACGACCAAGCCGGCGTCACCAGGCTCGCGGCTGAGTTGAATGTCGTCCCGCTCGTCGCGGCGCTGTTGATCGCGCGCGGGTTTGACACACCGGAGAAAGCCACTGAATTCCTAAATCCGTCGCCCGAACATCTTCATGAGCCATATCTTTTAAAAGGGATGCGCGAGGCCGTCGCACGTATCCAAAAGGCCATCGTAAACCGCGAGAAGGTACTTATCTGGGGCGATTACGACGTCGATGGCACGACGGGAACAGTGCTGCTGCGAAAGATGTTTCGGCTCGTTGGCGTCGAAACGGATTTTCACGTCCCTAATCGTTTTACCGAAGGCTACGGCATCAACATTCCGGCACTTGAACAAGCGCAAAAAGACGGCGTGACGCTCGTGATAAGCGTCGATTGCGGCATTCGCAGTTTCGAACCGTTGCAATGGGCGCACGAACACGGACTCGATGTGATCGTCACCGATCATCATCTTTCGGATGAAATTCACGGATTGCCGCCGGCGGTGGCGATCGTAAACCCGAATCAAGCCGGCGACGAATACCCGGACAAAAATCTTGCCGGCGTCGGTGTTGCATTTAAATTAGCGCACGCGCTTTTGCGCGAACATTATCTCGAACACGAAGTCCCGCAATTTCTAAAGATCGCTGCGATCGGAACCGTCGCCGACGTGATGCAACTTACGGGCGAAAATCGTGCGATCGTTGCGCTTGGCCTGCTCGATCTGCCAAAGACCGACAGCCTCGGACTCAAAGCGTTGATGGAGGCTGCCGATTGCCGCTCTGAAATGACTTCGTACACAATCGGCTTTCGAATCGGGCCGCGAATTAACGCCGCCGGCCGCATGGACGTCGCGCGACACGTGATCGAGCTTTTTGAAGAAACAGATTTTAGTAAGGCGCGCACACTAGCTGCGTTGCTCGACAGCCGTAACCGCGAGCGCCAAAAGATGCAGCAGCACATCACCGAGCTTGCGCTCAGCGAGACTGAGAATCATGACGGAAAACATTTCGTCGTCGTCGCGGGCGAGAATTGGCATCGCGGCGTGATCGGCCTCGCTGCGTCGCGCATTGCCGAAAAACTCTATCGCCCAACGATCGTGTTGTCGATCGAAGACGGCGTTGCTCATGGCAGTGCGCGCAGCATACCAAACTTTCACTTGCTCGATGCTCTCGAAAGTTGCGCCGAACTGTTCGAGCAATTTGGCGGCCATGCGGCAGCGGCCGGAATGAAGATGGTAGAAACTAACATTACAACGGCGCGAGCAAAACTGAACGAATACACGTCGGCCAAACTCGCAGACGATGACCTGATTCCCGTAATCAACATCGACGCGCTTCTCACGCCCGAGACTCTCGATCTTAAGCTCGTTGAGGCGCTCGGTGCTTTCGAGCCGTTTGGCGCCGGGAATCCGAAACCAATATTTGTTACGCGAAACTTAACCCTTCGTGACGAGCCATTCGTGATGAAGGACAAACATCTTAAGCTGAAACTTACTAGCGAGAGCGGGAAGCAGTTCGAGGCTGTGTGGTGGGACGGCGTCGAGCGTTCAAAAGGGCAAACTTTGCGGCCGAATTCGCGCATCGAACTAGCCTACGTCGCTGAGGCCAACGAGTGGCAGGGAAACACGCGGCTGCAACTTGTGGTCGAAGATTTAAGAGCGGATAATTAATTTGTGACGGATCGCGAAACCAGATCAAAAAACTACGAACTGCGAGCAAAACTGCCGATGGTCTTGCGCTATTTTGCGCTTGCCTCGATCGCGGTAGTTTTGTTGATCATTGTCGCGGGTTTTTATCGCGAGAGCGCCAAATCAGCTTTTACGCTGAAAAGCGAGCACACAAATCTCTCGACTGACGTCATCGCCGAGGTTAATGGTTACGAACGACTCGAATCTGAGAACGGCGTCGCAAAATATTTCATCAAAGCGCGCCACGCAAAAACTTTTTCGGACAACCACCAGGAACTCGACGATATGTATCTCGAAGTTTACGGCAACGACGGCGCTGTCAATAAACTCAGCGCCAAAAATGCGCTCTACGTTCCCGAGCCGGACAAAAAATTTTACGGCCTACTTAAAAGGCAACGTCAACATCGAGACCGCCGAACGCCTAAACATCAAGACGAACAATATCGTTTACACGCGAAAGACCGAGACAGCCGACGCCGACGAGCTTGTCGAATTTGAGCGCGATAATTTGAAAGGACGCTCGTTCGGCGCAGCGGTTCGCATGGCTGACAAGCAGATCGATCTGCTGCGCGACGTCGAGATCGAGACTTTCGAGTCGCCGGAATTAGCTAAGTCCGGCGTGCGTTATGCGCGAGTTCGCTCGTCGTCCGCGACGTTCGATCAGGCGGCGAACAAGATCGCTTTGAACGGCGGCGTTACTCTAAACATAAATTCAAAAGCGAGTTCCGGCGGTGCGCAAACAACGGATGTGCAGGCGGCCAGAGCCGTCGTTTATTTCGTTCCTGTCGATGGACAATCGCCACGTTTGAAGAAGGTCGAGCTTTTTGACAACGTGCACATCGCTAGCGCCGAGAGCGGCCAAACGCCGACGAATATCGACGCCGGTTACGCGCTTTATGATAAAGACGCGGATCGTTACGAACTGAAAAACGGCGCACACATCACGACCGCGACGAACGAAAAACCAACTGATATTCGCGCGAGCGAGGCGATTTTTGAGCAGCTTGCCGGTAAGCTCGCACTCACCGGTAACGCAGACATCACGCAGGGCGGCGACAATCTCAAGGGTGATGCGATCTTTGCCGATCTTTTTCGCGATAACAAAATCAAGCACGCCGTCATTCGGGGCAACGCCTCGGCGAGACAAGTTACGGCCGAGCGGACTACATCGGTCACTGCGCCTGAACTTAATGCAACATTCAACGAAGCTCGACAATTGAGCAACGCGAACGCCATCGGACAAAGCACGGCTGATCTCACGCCGGCGAATAAAGCTTCGTATTCGAATGTTGTGATGACGTCGGCGAATGGCATCGGCATTTTGTTTAAAGGCGAAGGCTTGATCGACGTTATGCGCACCGACGGGCGGACGACGATAAACTTGAGCGTGCCGAACAGTCAACCCGACTCCGCAAGCAAACGCCTCACAGCCGACGCCGTTAAAACGATCTTTAACGCAAACGGCAAAGACATCGCTCGTGCCGAGGCCGCCGGCAACGCCGAGCTTTTCATCGAGCCGCTGAATGCGGGCAAAGATAATTACCGCACGACAATAAACGCGCCGCGATTCGATTGCGAGTTTTTTGCGACCGGCAATAACGTCAAATCGTGCGTCGGTGGAAAAAAAGCGCGTGTAGCGCGAGTTCCGACAGTGAAAGCCGAAGGTCGCGGAACGCAGTATCTGGCAGCAGATCAGCTAACTGTGCAATTCAATGAGCGTTCGAATGACGCAGAAAAACTTGATGCAGTAGGCAATGCAAAATTCACTGAACTTGAACGCAACGCGCTTGCACGGCAGATGACATTCACGCAGGCTGATCAGACGGTGAGGCTTCGTGGTGGCGAGCCGACGGTTTGGGATTCCGGCGCGAGGGCGAAAGCGCGCGAGATCGATTGGGACACCCGAAACAGTAAATCGTATCTTCGCGGCGCGGTGAGCACGACTTATTACAGCCGCAAAAAGATGCGCGATTCGACGCCGTTTGCGAGCAGCGACAAACCCGTGTTCGTCACCGCCGAATCCGCCGAGATCGATTCCCTGGCCGAGACCGCGGTTTACACCGGCAACGCTCGCGG
>JANOGL010000456.1:0-9240 GCA_031405985.1 Acidobacteriota bacterium
CACAATGACGAAAACAAATACGTTCAGGTCGTCGCCGGTGGTGCGACCGCCAAGCTGCGATATGTCTGGGGAATAAACGCGATCCTCTCGGATGGCGATATTGAATATAAAAACCGCTGGGATCATCGCCATCACGCTATCGATGCAATAGTGATCGCGCTCACCGACCGCGCCCTGTTTCAGCGTATTTCGAGGCTCGCGGCCCGCAACGAAGAATTTCACCGCAAGGAATTGAAGGGCATCGAAATGCCCTGGGAAGGATTTCTTGACGATGTAAAGACTAAAATGGACGATCTCGTCGTCTCGCACGCCCCGACGCGGCGAATTCGGGGTTCATTACTAAAAAGCACTGCATTCGGCAAGACAAAGAAAAAAGATAAGTTCGTGTATCGCAAGTCTTTGGCGGATCCGACATTCAAACTTCCAATGGTTGAAAAAATTGTCGATGACGAGGTCAAAAAACTTGTTAAGTCGAGACTTGACGAATTCGGCGGTGATCTTAAGAAAGCCTTTGCCAAGGATGCCTCGCCATTCGTTCACAAAGACGGAGCTACCCCCATCGAATCTGTTCGGATACACGAGACAATGTCGGACGGCACATACGTTGGGATCAAGGATACAGCCGGTGAAGAATATAAATTCTATGCATTGGACGGAAATCATCATGTTGAAATCGAGGAGAATATTAGAACCTCTGAACGCAGGCCACGTATCGTTTCGCGTTTAGAGGTGAGTAAGAAAGCCGCGAATCAAGGCGAGTTGGAAAGTGAATGGCGCCTTCTTTTCTCGTTGTGCGCAAATGATTATGTCAAGATTCGTGGAGATGACAACCAATTAGGGATTTACAGGGTTCAAAAGATGTCAGGCGGCAAGGGATTTGAAATTACGCTTCGCGAACCAAATGACGGTAATACCGATACCCAAAAAGGGAATCTGGTTCGTCTGCGAAGTCTTTCCTCTCTGAAATCACTTGAACGGAAACTTCAAATCGATCCGCTTGGGCGTCTGACCCAGGCTAATGATTAAACGAACTGTTGAAATATCGACGCCCGGCTGTTATGTCCATACAAAGGACGAGCAGCTATTGATAGAAAAGGACGGATTTAAGGTCGGAACGATTCCTATCGAAGACCTCGGCGTGCTGATCTTCGACAGCCCGCAGCTTCTCATTACCTCGTCTGTAATGCGCTCGCTTGCAGAGCAAAATGTGGCGGTCATTTTTACCGACTCAAAACATCTGCCGTCATCGCTTACCATTCCCTTTTCGGTAAATTCGATACAAACAAAAGTTCTCAATCAGCAGATCGCGATCTCGCTCCCGACAAAGAAACGCCTTTGGTCGGCAATAATCTCACAAAAGATAGCGAATCAGGCTCGCTCGCTCGAAATCTGCGGGCGCGATGGCACAGCACTTAAGGAAATATCAAACCGCGTCCGCAGCGGCGACCCGGAAAATCTCGAGGCTTACGCGGCAAAGCTCTACTGGAAAAAGCTGTTTGGCGACGAATTTCGCCGCGACCGCGAGGCCGTTGACAGTAATATGCTGCTCAATTACGGCTATGCAATTGTCCGCGCGGCAACGGCGAGGGCGATTGTCGGAACGGGATTGCACCCGAGCCTCGGCATAAATCATAAAAATCAATACAATCCGTTTCCGCTCGCCGATGATCTTGTCGAACCGCTCAGGCCATTTGTCGATGTCAGCGTCTTTAAGATCGTCAACGGATTGCTGCCCGGCCCCGACAGATTTGGACCGGAGATCACGCTGAATCGTGACACTAAGCAGGAATTGCTCGGCATCCTGGCTGACGATTGCAAATTTGACGGGTTAAGATCACCTCTGCTCGTCGCGCTGGGCAATTACGCCGCTTCGGTCAAGCAGGCAATGATGGGCGAAACTGAAAAATTGCTGATACCCGTGTTATGAATTTTTTCGGAGGGCTAAAGACCGTGTGGATGGTTGTAATGTTTGACTTGCCGACCGCGACCGCCGATGATCGGCGGCGGTATACGAACTTTCGAAAAGTGCTGCTAAAGGACGGCTTTACAATGCTGCAATTCTCGGTCTATGGCCGCCATTGTCCGTCGGACGAAAATGCCGAAGTTCATGAAAAACGCGTTGTCTGGGCGTTGCCGCCAAAGGGAAATATCCGTATAATAAAAATTACGGAAAAACAGTTTGCCCGCATGAGAACCTTCTATGGAAAAGCGCCACGCAAAACAGAAGAACCACCGCTTCAACTCAGTTTTTTCTGAGCCTTGGCAGTGGTATCCTCATTCTTTTCAGCCAGTTACGACCAACCTAGTTTAGCAGATAAGAAAATCGTCGCAACTCACAACCCAGACGAGGGCAGAAGACTACCCTCGTTTGGGTTGTGGATTTACAACATGGCTTCGCCAATTGTAAGTCCGGCAATAAGCCGCCAACCCGTACCGGGTAAGCGGGCGAAAAAATCGTTGACCCTGCTCGTTTGTAAAAGTTAAACTTGCACTAGACAGTTTCGCCGTTCCTCGCGTCCCTGCAAGTTTGCTGTCGACGCAAGCCTTACTCGGTTCGACTTCAATATTTTTTAAATTATGCCGACACGAATCGACGATCTCCTTCGAATGGCTATGAGTTTTGGGGCCTCGGACTTGCACCTGCGAGCGGGCTCTTATCCGGTTATTCGTATGACCGGCGAACTCAAACCGCTATCAGGCGTCAGCCGCCTCTCGCAGGACGAAACGCTCGAAATGGCGTTCTCGATGATGTCGAACCGCCAAAAGCAGCATTTTAAGGAAGTCTATGAGGTTGATATTGGTTACGGCGTGTCGGGTTTGGGACGCTTTCGCGTAAACATATTTCAGCAGCGAAATTCGATCGGCATCGTCGCACGTGTGATTTCGGACACGGTTCGCGGCTTTGCCGAACTTGGTCTGCCGCCGATTCTAAACACGATCGCCGACGAAAATCGCGGCCTCATTCTCGTCACCGGAACGACCGGTTCGGGCAAATCGACCACGCTTTCAGCTATCGTCGATCATATCAACGCAAGCCGCAACTGCCACATCGTTACCATCGAAGACCCGATTGAATTTCTGCATAAAGACAAAACTTCGTTTGTCACACAGCGCGAAGTCGATGTCGATACGCGCTCGTTTGCCGAGGCTCTGCGCGGAAGTTTGCGTCAAGATCCTGACGTAATTCTCGTCGGCGAAATGCGCGATCTCGAGACCATTGAGACGGCTCTGGTCGCTGCCGAAACAGGTCATCTCGTTCTTTCGACGCTGCACACGATAGACACCTCTGAGACGCTAACTCGTATTATTTCAGCATTTCCGCCGTATCAACAAAAGTCGATCCGCATTCAACTCGCCGGCCTGCTCAAAGCCGTCGTCTCACAGCGTTTGATGAAATCTGCAAAGGGCAATAGCCGAATTCCGGCCGTCGAAGTCCTCAGATCGACGCCGCTCATCCGCGATTACATCCTTCACGAAGACAAAACTGCCTCCATCCGCGACGCAATTTCCGCCGGCACGTCGCAATACGGCATGCAAACCTTTGACCAGTCGCTGTTTTATCTCTATCAATCGGGGCTGGTCGCCCTCGACGAAGCGCTTCGCGGCTCAACAAATCCCGATGAATTCCGTCTGCGTCTCGCCGGCATCCAAAACACGACGACGAGTACTCGCGAAGAGATGGAAAAGTCGAGCGGCGTTCACAACGTCACCGATGTCATTACTCGAAATTGACAACGGCCAAAATCCCGCAAATCTAAATTTATCAAGGATTTTCGCTGCACAAGTCTTGACAGGACAACGCTTTGGCGTGTAGATTTTAGTTTTTACCAATACGAGCGGTAAGAACTCTGATGATGCCGGAAAATGGCATTTCGGGCCATGCTCCTCTAATCGGTAAAAACATTAAAACCAGTAATTTAAAGGAAGTAAGATAGACGTAAATGACAAACGAGGCAACCAACGCCGCTGAAGAATCGGAAACGATCGAGAAAACAGCGACAGAACAAACAGAATCAACATCAACAGTCACAACGACTGAAACTGCAACTCCAGAACCTGCACCTGAACAAGCGACGGCGACCAGCGAGCCGCCCGCTGTAAACACTCAGACACAACCAGAACCGGTGCCGGCGACCGCCACTGCCGTGATGAAATCGATGGCCGACGAAACAACTATCTCCAGCGATATAGACTTTGGCGCGATCCTCGAGCAGTTCGAGCAGGAACAGACGGTCTTTCATCCCGGCGAATTGGTCACAGGCACGGTTGTCGGAATTTCAGATCGCGGCGTTCTTGTTGATTTTGGCTACAAATCCGAAGGTTTTGTGCCTACCGAGGAATTCACTGCTTCGACAGGCGAGTTGACCGTCGCTGTCGGCGATAGCGTCGAAGTTGTCATTCGCAGCATTTATTCGGGTGATGGCGCACCGCAATTATCGCGAACCGAAGCTCTCGGCCGTAAGGTTTGGGACGAGATCGAAAAGGCCTTTCAGTCCGAAACACCGGTAAAATGCAAGGTCATCGATAAAACAAAAGGCGGCCTAAAGGTCGATGTCAACGGCATCGAGGCTTTTATGCCCGGCTCGCAGATCGACTCGCGGCCGATTCGCGGTCTTGACACATATATCGGCGAGGAGTTTGAGGCAAAGGTCATTAAATTCAGCCGCCGCCGCAACAACATTGTTGTCTCGCGTAAGGTTCTGACGGATGTTGAAGTAAATGCGCAAAAAGCCGAAACACTTGCTAAAATCGACGTCGGTTACGTCATCGAAGGCACCATTAAAAATCTTACGGATTACGGCGCGTTCGTGGACATCGGCGGTATCGACGGTTTGCTCCACGTCACCGATATGTCCTGGGGACGCGTAAATCACCCGAACGATCTATTCAAAAGCGGTGATCACATTCAGGTTAAACTGCTAAAGCTCGATCGCGAAAAAGATAAGATCTCGCTTGGCTACAAGCAGCTGCTTCCCGATCCGTGGTCAACAGTTATAGATGTTTATCCGGTAAATACTAAAGTGACGGGTACGATCTCGTCGGTAACGGATTACGGGATTTTCGTCGAGCTTGAACCGGGCGTCGAAGGCCTCGTTCACGTCTCGGAGATTTCATGGTCGCGCCGTGCACAGAGCCCGAAGCGCATTTTTCACCGAGGCCAGCAGATCGAGGTGCAGGTTCTCGGCGTCGATACGGTCGAGAAACGCATCAGCCTCGGCATGAAGCAGTTTCAGGAAAACCCGTGGGAGACCGTCGATTTGCGTTATCCGGTTGGCTCGCGTGTGAATGGCAAAGTGCGTAACATCACCGAGTTTGGCGCGTTCGTCGAGCTTGAAGAGGGCATCGACGGCCTTGTTCATGTGTCGGATATTTCGTGGGGCAAAAAGGTAAAGCATCCGAAAGACCTTTTAACGAAAGATCAGGAAGTTGAAGCGATCGTCACAAATATCGACAAGCGCGGTCAGCGGCTATCGCTTTCGATGAAAGATTTGACTCCGAGCGCTTGGGAGGGTTTTGTCGCGACGCACAAACCAGGCGACGTCGTTCGCGGGAAGGTTTCGCGGTTTACGAATTTCGGTGTCTTTGTTGAGCTTAGCGAAGGCCTTGAAGGGCTTTGCCACATTTCAGAGCTTTCCGAAGAGCGTGTCGAGCGCGTCGAAGACGTCGCAAAAATTGGCGCTGATATGGATTTTAAGATCCTGCGCATTGAACCGTCGGATCAGAAGATCGGTCTTTCACATCGCGCGGTCGGCAAAGATGACGAGCCGATCATCGACACGCGACAATTCTCAAGCGAAGCAAAAGGCGGCATGGCATCGCTTGGCGAGCTTGCGAATCTGAAATTCGGCACAGCCGCGGAAGAAACCCCAAAAGAAGAAGCTCCGAAAGAAAAGAAGAAATCAAAAAAAGCAGCGAAAGAAGAAGTTGCGGCAGCAGAAGAATCTTCCGAAGCCGCTGCTCAAACTGAGGAAATCGCTGCGACGGAAAGTGAAGCGCCCGCTACTGAGACGAAAACATCAGAGGTTGCCGCAGAAACTCCATCGGAAGATTCGCCTGCGGTTGAAGAAACGGCGCCGGAACTTGTCGCGGTAGAATCTCCTGCGGCAGACACGGTTGCGGAAGAAACTCCGGCGACGACTGAAGAGACAACGGTTGAAGAAACCGCAACCGAAGCAACTGCGTCGGAAGAATCATCTTCGGAAGAATCCGAAAGCAAAACAGCTTAAACTTTTTGCATTAAACATCAAGGGCGTTAACGGGTAGTTTGTCTTTGGAGAGAGTAGAGAAATGACAAAAGCTGATCTGGTTGAAAAAGTCGCACGCGAAGCGGACATGACTAAAAAGGACGCCGAGCAACTCGTCGAAATTATTTTCGACAGCATTACGAACACGCTGAACAAAGGTGAGAAGATTGAACTTCGCGGGTTTGGCAGTTTTCGCGTTCGAGAACGCAACTCGCGTAAAGGCCGCAATCCGAAAACAGGGGCCGCTGTTGATATTCCCGCCAAACGCGTCGCGTACTTCAAGCCCGGCAAAGAGCTCAAAGAGCTTATAAATAAGAGCGAATAAGGATTTCGAACGTGGATGTTTTATGGAGCCCGTGGCGATATGACTACATAACGGGCAGCGGGTCTGCCCCGACGGGTCGGGGTTGTGTATTCTGCGAAGTTCTGAACAACTCGGCCAGCGATGAGGAGCAGTTTATTCTCACGCGAGCCGAGTTTAATTTTGTAATTCTAAATATCTACCCTTACACGTCGGGCCATTTGATGATCTTGCCTTACGAGCACATAGCAACGCCTGACCAAGCCGGAAAACAAACCACAGACGAAATGATGGACCTTACAAAACGCGCGCAAGCCGCGATCGACGAAGTCTATCGACCCGACGGTATCAACCTCGGCATGAATCTTGGCAAAGCAGCCGGCGCCGGCGTCGAAGGACACTTTCACATGCACGTGCTGCCGCGCTGGGTCGGCGACGTAAACTTTATGACCGCCATCGGCCAAACGCGCACAATTCCCGAGACGCTAACGACAACTTACGAAAAACTAAAAGACAAGATCTAGCCCACAAAAAACACGAAAAGCACTAAATTACGAAATCTTTTTCTTTGATGTACTTCGTGTTTTTCGTGGGCAATCTTTTTACACGGCGGATTCGATTTTTGGAACGAGCAAGAAAGCTGCGAGTAGGTTTACTACGATTAAACCTGTCATAACAACCGGCGGAAGAAAAGTTAAAAAAAACATCACGATAAAACACACGCCGAAGATCGCGAGATTTATCGCGATGATTCCGCGCATCAAATTTGGTTCAGCGTGTTTTAGCAGCAAATAGCCAAGTGTCAAACCGCCAAGCAAACAAAGCAGCGAGTAACACGCGCTCAACGCAGTAAACAAATTCCAAAACGATGGGCTGAATCCAGCTCCCATATCAGCGCGATAAGTCGTGATTAGTTCGTGAAGCTGTCGTTCGGTATCATTTTTAAATTCCGGTTTCGCAAAAAAACTCAGCGCATGGATCACGCCGGTCAAAAACTGAAAGAGCACCGCCGCCGTCAGCCAAAATGTGTAGCGTTTTAGCATACCTCAGAATTCAGGGTAAGTCAGGGACATTCGCGAAGATAGAGTCGCGTATCGGGTCCTCAACAAACCCCAGTTTGCCCGCTTCCTCCGGACTTATTTTCACCCCCATTGCGTTCGCCGTATGAGCGAATATCGGGTCCAACCCTCGGCTAAGTGCGATGCCATTTGGCACCAATCCTTCGTCTGGAATAACACCGACGCCCTCCAGGCGCGAGCCGTCGCTCATTGCTACGTCAGCGACAGTTAGCCGAACGAGGGCAAACATGACCGTGCCTCCGGTATCCGAGCCTGGCTTCTCGGGAATTGGCAACACGAAGAGCCTCGCCGTCCTAACCGCTCCGGCGCTGATATCACCAACAATCTTCCCACGCTTCTCGATCTGGATAACCCGTGCGACGACTTCTGCCGCGGATGCCGTTTCGCTATCAATGATCACCGATATCTCACCAGAAAAAGCGTCGCTCTTACCGTTTATCTTCTCGGTTGAGGTGCCGGTTTTCGTCTTACTCGTCACCGCGATGAGTTTTCGGTTAAAGAGCCGTTCCATCAACCAAATCGCGGTCTCAGGAAAGCCGCCACCGTTACCCCTTAGATCGAGGATCAGCTTTTTCGCCCCCTTGATCGTATTGAGCATTGCATCAAGCTGGTACGTCTCGACAGTGAACGTTCGAAGCTTACACGCGACCACGTCGTCGGACACGGATTTACAGGTGTAGGGCCGAGCCGTGTCTAACTCCTTTCGCCGCTTAAAGTCTGCGCGACGTTCCTTGGCGGAGACCAGATTTACCGGGATCATGATTTCTGTATTCTTGCCCGCCAACGTCGCTATCGTCAGTTGAAGGTTCTTGACCGGAGCGATCCAGTGGATCAATTCGATAATCTTCTTAAAGTTACCTCGGGTAGGCTCAACTGCCCCAAACTTTAGGATCTGATCACCGACGTTAAGGCCGGCTGCCTCGGCGCGACCGCCCGGATAAATGTTCGTCACAAAACACTTGTCGCCAAGGATCATCGAGCTAAAACCATATTCCGGCTGCTCGCGTCGTGGCGGTGGAGCGATTGAAGTATGAGAGTCCTGCAACTCGGTCAAGACTTCTGATGCAACTGCGAACATCTCACCCTCACCAGTTATACTGCGCATTTTCGCCTCACCGGCTTTGAACGTCGCATCGATGTCAAGACCGCCGAAGGTCTGATCGAAATACCGGTCTTTAAGAAGGAATTTCAGTCGATCGAGGACGTAAAGCCCCTGCTTCTGCACCTTCTTCGCATCACCTTTTGAATCTGACTGCGCCGGTACGTGGAGACTCGACGACAAAGCCAACAGTGCGGTTAGGAGGCCAGCAAGACCCCGTCCCATGTAACCGAGGAGCTTAATTCTCATGAAGCACTTCATTTTCTGAGTCGGAAGAATGCTATTGTCGCATAATAGCCCGGAAAAACTTTCATGTGAACTTTGCCGAGATATTCCTGCGGCGCGGTTTCGACGATCTCATCGAGTATGATACGGATCAAAAACGGGTTCTCGTTTCGATTGTAATCGAGTTTGAACGTATCGATCTCTTTGTCACGAAAGCCCTCGCTCGTCGATGTCTTAAAGTAATACGCGTCTGTATTACCGTCGGAGTTTCTACGAAAGAGTTTGTAAAAC
>JANOGL010000462.1:0-5474 GCA_031405985.1 Acidobacteriota bacterium
TCGGGAACACGATCATGCGCGGCAACGCGGAGCTCGAAGAGGTCTTGAACCAGAAGCTAATTTACCGCTCACAAGCTGAGATCGTACGAGAAGAGTTCATCCGCGGGCGGCATTCGCTCGTGGTCGCTGGAACGCACGGCAAGACGACGACGACGAGTATCGCGAGTTGGGTTTGCGAGGTCGGCGGTTTGAATCCGACCTTTCTTGTCGGCGGCGTCGTGCAGAATTTCGGTGCGAGCTTTCGTGTGAGCGACAGCGATTATTTCGTCATCGAGGGTGACGAATACGACACGGCGTATTTCGACAAAAAGCCGAAGTTTATGTCGTACTTACCCGAGATCGCGATCGTCGGCAACATCGAGTTCGACCACGCTGACATCTACAAGGATCTCGACGCGATCAAGTGGCAGTTCTCGCGGCTGATGAATCTCGTGCCCGGCAACGGACGGCTGATCTGCGGCGTTGATTCGCCCGTCGTCGGCGAAGTGCTCGCTTCGATGGAAGGTAAGTTGTTCACGGCCGTCGAGACGTTCGGGTTGAGCGAGGATGCAAAGTGGCGAGCCGTTGACATCGGTCTAACTGCTGACGGTACACGGTTTACGGTCACGCGTGATGGCGAAGTATTTGCCGAATTTACCACGCGCCTACTGGGCGAATTCAACGTGCGAAACTGTCTGGCCGTCATCATCGCGGCGGACGCGTGGGGCATTTCGCGGGAGAAAATTCAGGAGGCGTTCGACACTTTCAAATCGGTCAAACGTCGTATGGAGATTCGCGGCATTGAGCGCGGAGTCACGGTGATCGACGACTTTGCGCATCATCCGACGGCCGTCGATGAAACTTTAAAAGCTTTGCGGCAAAAATATGCTGACAATCGTTTGATCGCCGTTTTCGAGCCGCGTTCGCGCTCGTCGCGGCTTTCGATTTTTGAGGAGCAATACAAAAAAGCGTTCACACACGCCGACGTTGTGATCATCGCCGGCGTCTTTAACCCCGAGGACGCAAAACGTTTTGGCGACGAACTTCTTGATGTCGAAAAACTTGTCGCCGACGTCGCCGCGACAGGAAAGATCGCGTCAACATTCGCCGACGCCGATGCGATCGTTACGCATCTCGGCCCGCTACTTCGCGACGGCGATGTCGTCGCTGTAATGTCGAACGGCGGGTTCGGTGGAATTCATGATTCGATTCTAGCGAGCCTTCGCCTAAACTAGAAGTTATGGGTTGGTTCGATCCCAAATGTCCGATTGATCTAGAAACGAAAGCATGGCTGGATGCTTCATTTTGTTGGCTGATAAATGAGTTCGGAATTGAATCATTGCGTGAGATCGAAGTAATTCTTCCGATTGCCGAATATTTTCCTGCACCATTCGATGGCTCTGAATCAAGCATTAGAACCATGGTCGAACAGGTATGCGTATACATGTCGGTAGATCCCAAGTTAGTTCGACTCGGGTTATACCGAAATGAAACTGGCTCGGAAATTCATCAGTTTGCAGCAGCCGAAACTGGGTCACATGCTCTGGGAACGTATCATACGGGGCAAGATGGCCGATACAATGTTTCTCTGGATACAGGTCAGGCAACGAATGCAGAGGCCTTTATTGCAACGATCGCTCACGAGCTTGGCCACGTAATTCTAATAGGCGAGCAGCGTCTCGATCCCGATTACGAAGACCACGAACCAATGACGGATCTAGTCGTAATTTTCTACGGTCTCGGTATCTTTACTGCCAATTCCATTTTTTCGTTTGGGCAATACACCAACACGATGGGCCAAGGATGGCGTGCAGAACGGCGTGGTTACCTTACCGAAGAGATGTGCGGTTATGCATTGGCTCTTTTTGCATTGGCGAGAAATGAACCTAAGCCCGATTGGACAAGCTATCTCAACCAAAATGTCAGAACGTATTTGAAACAAAGTCTGAAGTTCCTTTGCAAAGACGGAAACGTCCCATCGGAACTATCGACTTTGCGATGATGGCTAATCGATCCGACCATTATAATCAGCCAGCGTAACAACGATCTCATCGATCACACGCGTCCTGATCCCAGCTCCTCCGGGAACGCCGTTTACGACGATAGAGACGACAAGTTCTTCGCCTGCTGCGGTTTTGACGTAGCCGGAAAGCGCGGAGACTTGGTCGATGGTGCCGGTTTTGCCCCGCATATTGTTTTGTGCCGCAGTCCCAACAAATCTTCTCGCCAATGTTCCGTCCACGCCGCCGATCGTCAGGCTGTCGCGCCAAGCTTGTGCATTTTTGCTTTGCTTCGCCATGTATGTGTATAGAGTGACGACGGCGTTTGGCGTGATCAGATCGTGCCGCGAGAGGCCGCTGCCGTCGTATGGAACGATGCCGTCGGTGGGCACGCCGATAGACGTTAGAAAGCTTTTCATGACGTTGATACCGAGTTGCGAACTGTCAGATGTGTCGCCGGTTTTTCGCCCGATCCGCTCGCCGAGCGTCCACAGAATTGTCTCGGTAAACATATTTTGGCTCGGTTTCATCGTTTTTGCGGCGATCTCGCGGAACGGCGGCGATTCGAGTTTTGCAATCTCGATCTGGCCGGGTGTGGTGGCGACATTTCGCGGCATTACGCGCGAACTGCCTGTGATGGCTATGCCGCGTTTTTCGAGCCGTTGTTTTAGTAACGTGACAAACAAAGTGGCGGGCTGTGAAATCGTGATAGACGTTTTGTAGCCCGCGTCGCCCGCGGGCATTGTTCCTGAGATTTCGAGCGCGTTGCGGTCGAGGCGTTTGTTCACGGACAGATTGCGTGCGGTCGAAGGAGCGG
Source organism: Acidobacteriota bacterium (assembly GCA_031405985.1). Classification (GTDB taxonomy): domain Bacteria; phylum Acidobacteriota; class Blastocatellia; order Pyrinomonadales; family Pyrinomonadaceae; genus OLB17. The sequence goes on from JANOGL010000462.1 coordinate 2,797, forward strand.
CTGTCGTTGTGCAAGTGTTTGCAATTTGGAACAAATTATTTGGCGGCACGATCGTCACGATGCACGTTCCGCCGGCGTTTCCGGGCATGACGGCGAGATCGACGGCGTTGTCGTTTATCGGCAAAGCGGAGATCTCGGCTCCGTAATACCATTGCAGATCGTCCCATTCCCACGTGCCGGGGATGTGAAAGCCTTTGAAATAACTTTCGTCGCCGACGATGCTGCCTTCGATTCGCTTTACACCCGCGGCCGTAATTTTGTCGACGAGGCGGTCGATGCCTTTGTAATAGGTTTCCGGGTCGGTCGGCGTGGTGCCGAAGAACGCTGTTGAGACGGACACGTCGCCGCGACCGTAAATTCGCAGGTCGCCTCTCACGACTCCGCTCGCATCGGGCAAAGCGTTCGCATAAACGCTGGTAACGAACTTAAAATCCGCACCGAGCTTTTCGAGCGCGGTGGCGACAGTAAAGTTTTTCATATTCGACGCGGGCATAAAGTATTTGTCCGCGTCATTCTCAAAAATCACTTTGCCCGAGTTGAGCGAGACTATTTTGATGCCGACGCGTCCGCGACGAATTTCGGATGCAAACATCCGCTGGCGGATCTTTGTCTGCAATTCCGGCAATGTCTGAATCGGAATCGGAGTTGGTGTAGCGGTCGGCGTTGGAGAAGCCGTTGGCTTTGGAGTCGCAGTTGGTTTTGGCGTCGGCGTGTGTTTTGGTGTGGGAGTCGGCGTGACACTGCGTGGGCGCAGGGTAATTTGGGCTTTAGATGCCGACGCAGCGCTCATCAAAAAGGTCGATAAGAGAGCCGCGAAAACGAATATATAAACTTTTTTCATCGTTTAAGATTTTACAGCACAGGGCAACTTCTAGAAAATTGATGAATCAACCCTCCAATGGTATGCTAGCGATTTGAATTTTCGGCTGGCTACCTGATCGATACAAAATGCGAATTGTTAAATTGACGATAACGGCAATGTTTTTGTGCTTTGCCACGTGGTTTTCTTTACATGATCAAGGTTCGATTCGTGCGACCGCTCAGGTCGATGACTTTCTTGGCGGCTTGAGCGCGCCGACTGGAGTTTTGGCGTCGGATGGCGATTATTCAACGAAGGTCGGCATCAACTGGGACACGATCCGCGGGGCGACGAGCTATCGCATCTTTCGCAACACCACGAACAACGCGGGCACGGCGACCGATGTGGGAACGACGCAGGCGAATTACATCTTCGACACAACGGGCGTGCAGGGCCAGGTTTATTTTTATTGGGTTCGCGCCGAAAACGGCGCTAACTTCAGCGGATTCAGCACGCCGGATCAGGGCACTCGGGCAAACGGAACTTCAAAAGGCGGCGTGTTTTCGCCGCTTGACCCACCACTGTCACCACCCGGAAATCCCGTGACCGCGGCAAAGGCGTATCTGGGCAAAGCCCTGTTCTGGGATGAGCAAATGTCGTCAACCCGAACCGTTTCGTGCGGCACTTGTCATCGTCCGGCTGCGGGCGGTTCCGATCCGCGAACCGTTGTGGGCAGCCGCCGCTCGCGAAATCCCGGGCCCGATGGTTTTTTTGGAACGCTCGATGACGTGTTTGGTTCGCCCGGCGTTCCACTAAATAATCTTGACGGAACATATTCGCAGAGTGCGCAGTTTGGAATGCGCGAGCAGGTCACGGGGCGAAAGTCGCCGAGTTATCTGAACGCAGGATATTCGCGTGATGGACTTTTCTGGGATGGACGGGCACTCGATCTTTTTCGCGATCCGCTGACGAATAATGTTTTGCTGCCTGACACGGCTTCGCTCGAAAGCCAGTCGGTCGGCCCGCCGGTTTCAGGCGCCGAGATGGGCCATGTCAATCGTAACTGGACGCAAGTTGCATCGCGGATTCAGGCGTCGAAACCGCTCGCTCTCGCGACTAATATTCCAACCGGCCTCGCGAATTGGATAAACGACCGAACTTATACTGAGCTATTTGAAGAGGCGTTCGGCACGCCCGACGTTACGCCGGCGCGTATCGCGATGGCGATCGCAACACATGAGCGGACGCTCTTCTCAGATCGCACGCCGCTCGATCGCGAGCTCAACGGAATTGAGCCGCTGAACGCGCAGGAGATCCGGGGCCGCGACCTTTTTGTAGAGCACAGCTGTAACTTTTGCCATAACGGCGGGTTGCTGTCCAACAATGCGTTTCACAACATCGGCGTGCGCCCGCAGACTGACGATCCGGGGCGTTTTGCAGTAAGCGGAAGTGAATTCGATCGCGGCAGTTTTAAGACGCCGCAGTTGCGTAATGGTGAGATTCGCGGGCTGTTTATGCACAACGGCGGCTTAGCGACGATGGAGGAAGTTGTCGAATTTTACAATCGCGGCGGCGATTTTCCCGCGCCGAATGTGCCGACCGGCGTCATCCGCCCACTAAACATGACTGCGCAGGAAAAGGCCGATCTCGTAGCTTTTCTAAAACGCCCGCTAACTGACAACCGTGTGCGAAACGAATTGCCGCCGTTCGACCGTCCGACGCTTTACACCGAGTCGAATCGCGTGCCGACAGTCGCGGGTCGCGGTCGTCCGGGAAGTAAATTCACGATTCCCGAAGCGATTTTGATCTCTCCGCCGCTCGTCGGTATCCCCAATTTTACCGTCGGCATCGCTCACGGACGGGGCGGCGTTCAGGCGAC
>JANOGL010000023.1:0-2551 GCA_031405985.1 Acidobacteriota bacterium
CACATTTCGCGTGGCGGCGAACATGCTCGGCGGCAGCGTCGCGTTTGCAGAGAAGCAGCCGTCGTGGCTGAACGAGTTCGTGCCGTTCGAAGGAGTTTACTACTCGGTGTTTCCGCTCGGAGCGGTCGTGTCGATGGTGCCGTTTACGTTGCTGAAGACGTTCGGTTTGGTAAAAGAAATGCCCGGTGCGTGGATCGCGGCGATATTAGCGGGCGTTGCGTGTTTTCTGTTGCTAAAGATCTCTTCGCGTTACGATTTCGATAATAAAAAGCGAATTTTATTCACGCTCGCGATTATTTTTGGCACATTTACGTGGACGAATCTCACGTTCGCCGGAGCGTGGCAGCTCGCGCTCGGGTTTGCGATGGTCGGCGAACTCGGTGCGATATACTTCACGGTTTTTGATCGTCGTCCGTTTGTCGCGGGAATTTTTTTTGCGATGGCGTTCGGTAACAGAACGGAGATTCTGTTGACGGCGCCGCTGTTCATGTATTTGCTGTATCCAAAAGAAATTTACCGCAGAGACGCGGAAATGCAGAGCAAAAAAGAGGAAAAATCTGAAGGCTTTGAAATTGAATCAACGGAAATCAGTTATCCTCGGCGTCTCGGCGTCTCTGCGATTTTTAGTCTTGCTAAGTTCTGCGCGGTGCCGTTTGTGCTGGGCGTCGCGACGCTTATCTATAACTACGTTCGTTTTCAAAGCTTAATGGATTTTGGATATGCCCGCATTCCGGGTGTTTTGGAGGAGCCTTGGTACAATCACGGCATCTTTTCGCCGAGATACATTCCCGGTCAGGCGTGGGAAATGCTGCTTAAGTTATGGAACTGGAAGCCGAATTTCCCATATCTCGTGCCCGACGGTTTTAGCAGCTCGATCTTGTTGAGCAGCCCGTTCCTTCTGCTCTCTCTGCGCGCTGGGGCGAATAACGGCGCTCTAAAAGTCGTGTCGTGGGCTTCGGTCGCTGTGCTGACGCTCGTGTTGTGGATGCACGGCAATTCCGGCGGCTGGCAGTTTGGTTATCGATACGGGATGGTGCTGCTGCCGTGGATTTTTATACTTTTGCTCGAATCGTCGAAAAAACGCGTCACGCCGGTCGAATGGACGCTGTGTATCTTCTCTTTTGTTGCCAACGCATACGCGACTTGGCTTTTCAACTGGACCGAGTACGTCAAGCCGTGAAAAATTAAGCTGTGTTCATCGACCTTACTCCGCTAAAAATTTCGCGCGATTATCGGCTGCTGTTTTTCGGGCAGCTTGTTTCGTTTTTTGGCGGGATGATGACTTTCATCGTCGTACCGTGGCAGATGTATCAGCTTACGCAGTCCTCGGCGATGGTCGGGCTGATCTATTTAGCCGAATTGATTCCGATGTTCACGCTCGCCTTTCTCGGCGGAGCGCTCGCCGATTATGTCGACAAACGCAAACTGCTGCGGATCACTGAGATCTGCCAAACTCTGCTGACGCTGATTTTGCTCGTGAATGCGCTGCTCGATCAGCCCCGAATTTGGGTTCTGTTCGTGTGCGTCGCGGGTCACGCGGGCCTCGCGGCTTTGCAGCGGCCGGCATTCGAGTCGATCATTCAAAAAATAATCCCGCCTGAGTTGATCTCGTCGGTTATGGCGCTAAACTCCGTGCGTTTCCACCTCGGAATGATCGCCGGTCCCGCGATCGCCGGTATTCTCGCGACGCAACTCAGCCCCGTCGTTGTTTATACTATCGATCTCGTGACATTTATCGGAACGCTCGTCGCGGTGTTTATGCTCAACTATGTGCCGCCGCCCGATAATCCCGAGCGTCCGAGTCTCGACGGCATCAAACGTGGAATTGGTTACGCTTTTTCGCGGCAAGAACTGCTCGGAACCTACTTCATAGACATCGTCGCGATGTTCTTCGCATTTCCGCAAGCGCTCTATCCGGCGCTCGCGGTTATCTACGGCGAAGGTTACGTCGGTTTTTTTCCTGCGGCGATCGCTATCGGCGCATTGCTTGCGAGCTTTACATCCGGCTGGACAAAGAATGTTCATCGCCATGGCGTCATGGTCGTCGGCGCGGCGTTACTCTGGGGCGTCGGGATATTATTCTTCGGCCTTTCGACAAGCATCGTGCCGGCGCTCATCTTTCTCGCAGCCGCCGGGTTTTTCGATATGATCTCCGGCATTTTTCGCGGCTCGATCTGGAATCAGACGATTCCCAATTACCTTCGCGGCCGCCTAGCCGGAATCGAGATGATAAGCTACTTGACGGGCCCGATGCTCGGCAGCGCAAAGATGGGCATTGTCGCCGAATATTCGAGCGTGAAGTTCGCTTTGGTAAGCGGCGGCGCGTTATGTATTATCGCAGTGATTCTAACGGCGCTGTTCATGCCAAAATTTGCAACCTACGACGGACGCGAAGGCGTGAAACAACGCGAAATCGAAGAAGCCGAGCGTGCCGAGTTGATGCGCGTTTCTGAGTCAGAGTTTTAGGCCCACAGAACACAGGAAGATACTATTAACCACAGATGGACACGGATAAACACAGATAAGACAAGATTTTTTTAAGACCTCTGTG
>JANOGL010000057.1:0-2096 GCA_031405985.1 Acidobacteriota bacterium
TTCGTAACCCTCTGGAAACCACTGACACTCATTTAGGTCGCACTTGCCGCCGGCGCTGAAAACCACGCCTTCTGCCTCTAGAAGTTCCTGCTGCAGATTTACCGGAATGGTAAGTTTGCCGGTCGAACATTTCCCTTGCGAATTGATCACACGCTGCCACGGCACCTTTTCGGTTTCGGCGCCGTGCATAACGTAACCGACCGTTCGGGCGGTGTAACCTTCGCCCAAGATTATTGCGATCTGGCCGTAGGTCATCACCTTGCCTCTCGGTATGTCGCGCACGAGCGCATAAACACGCTCGCGATAAGCTGGATGATTTACGTTCATAAGAAAACTTATGCCACGAATAACACGAATATCACTAATTCGATTTTCTTATTGGTGTCATTCGTGACATTCGTGGCTAAATCTCACGTAAAAATGTGCGCGCCGGAGAGCCGTCGCCGGTTGCGCCGTCGTATTTTAGCGGCGCACAGATGAGTTCGTAGTCGCCCGGCTCTATCTCGCGCAGATCGACGCCTTCAAGAATGACGATCTCTTTTTCGAGTAATGTGATGTGAACCGGATGGCCTGGCGAACCGCTTTTTTCGATCGAAAGATAATCGATACCGACGAGTACAACGCCGCTCTCGGCCAGCATTTGTGCGGCCGACAGGGTCAGGTAAGTAAAGTCTTTGCGAAAGCCATCCTCGGGCGTCGACCAAAAATCCGAGTTACGTGTTTTGAAAATAACTCTTTCAACGCCTGCGATGTCACCGAGATGTTCGGGCTCGATCGCGACGATGTCCGGGTCGATCTCGATCACGCGACACGGACCGACGAGTTTTTGCGGATCGAGTTCATGAACGCGCTTCGCACCGTCGATAAAATGATTTGGCGCATCGACGTGCGTCGCCGTGTGAACACCAAGCGAGATCTGCGATACGTTCGCCGTGTCGCCGCTCGCAATCGATTTGAACGACGTGACGCAGACGCCCGGATCGCCCTTGTAGATCGGCGTCTCGCCGCTGATCGCAACTGTTATGTCGTGAATCTTCACAAATTAAGAATAATCAACTTAAGAAGCGAGGGCAAAGACTAGTTAGCCGCAAAACAATTGTGTTGATCTATTCTCTGTGTCCTCGGTGTCTCTGCGGTGAATTTCTTGCTTTGCGTTCTTGGCGTCTTTGCGTAAAACTTTTGTAAATGCGGACTCTGCGCATCTCAGCTTCGAGTTACTCAAACACCGCGCCCCTCGTGTGGTCGTTTCTCTACGGTAAAAATCATGGCCGTGTCGAGTTGATTCTTGACAACGCACCTGCGCGCTCGGCTGAACTGCTCGTCCAAGATCGCGTCGACGCTGCGCTCGTGCCCGTGATCTGTGCACAAACCATTGATGACGTGTGGCTGATACCGGACGTTTGCGTCAGCGCGCGCGAAAAGGTTCGCAGCGTATGTTTAGTCACTAAGGGCATTGATCTTTGCGATGTAACGTCCGTCGCGCTCGACGTTTCGTCAAAGACGTCGGTTGTTCTTACAAAAATTATTTTCCGCGAGTTTTTTGGCGTTGAACCATTGTGGCTCGAGGTCGAACCAAATTTAGAACGCATGTTGACTGATGCGGACGCAGCTCTCCTGATCGGCGATCCGGCGCTGGGTTTGTCAGAACCACCTGCGGTAGCGGGTGGTTTGACTTTACGAACATTCGACCTAGCGGAGCTTTGGAACGGGTTCACGGGTCTCGGTTTTGTCTTTGCGATGTGGATGACGCGTCGAGAGGATTGTTCGATCGACTTCGCGTCCGCCCGCGACGAAGGACTAGCTCACATTGAGGAAATTGCAGCGAACTATGCGGGCGAAACGAAACTCAGCGTCGACGAGCTGAAAAGTTATCTTACCGAGAACATTTCTTACGCGATCGATGACACGATGCGGGACGGCATGGAGATGTATTTCAAGCTTGCCGAGAAACACGGATTGATCGGGCAATGTCGCGAGATAAAATTTATTTCAACCTGATTGCAAGACGCCGCGCGCGCCGACGTTCATTCTCAAACAAGGAGAACAAAGAACATGCGACAATTCATCGGAATATTTTTGACTCTCGGAATCGGAGC
>JANOGL010000063.1:0-2723 GCA_031405985.1 Acidobacteriota bacterium
GTTTTAACGCCGTAGGCTGTGACGTTGTTCTTATCGGCATGGTGCCGACGCCGGTTCTTTATCACAGCGTTTTTACCCGCGGCGTTGACGGCGGCGTGATGATCACGGGTTCGCACAATCCGCCCGATCACAACGGCTTTAAAATCTGCCTCGGCAAAGACGCGCTGTTCGGTTCGCAGATTCAGGAGATAAAACAGATCGCATTGTCAGAACCGTCTGCGTTAGCGGGCGACCAGTTTCACGGTTCGGTTGAAACGCTCGACGTTCTCGATGAATATTGCCGCGACGTCGTATCGGGCATTTCAGTCGGCGAACGTAAGATCAAAGCCGTCATCGACGCGGGCAACGGCATGGGCGGCGTGACCGCCGTTCCGGTCTATCGCGAACTCGGCGTCGAGATGACCGAGCTATTTATCGAGCCCGATTCACACTTTCCAAATCATCACCCCGATCCGACCGTCGAAGAAAATTTACAAGATATGATTGCCGCTGTTAAGAAAACACGTGCGGATGTCGGCATCGCGTTTGACGGCGATGGCGATCGCATAGGCGTGACGGACGAAACGGGGCGCATCATTTGGGGCGACGAGCTGATGGTCTTGCTTTCGCGCGTCGTTCTCGAAAAGCAGCCCGGTGCCACGATCATTGCCGAGGTGAAATGTTCGCAAACTCTTTTTGACGACATCGAACAACACGGCGGCAACGCGATTATGTGGAAGGCCGGACATTCGCTCATCAAAGCGAAGATGAAAGAAACGGGCGCCGTGCTCGCGGGCGAGATGAGCGGCCACATTTTTTTTGCCGACCGCTATTATGGTTTTGATGACGCAACATATGTTGGAGCGAGACTGATTGAAATTCTGTCGCATAGCGGTAAACCACTCTCCGAGTTGCTTGCCGATCTGCCAGAAACTTTTTCTACACCCGAGCTTCGCGTCGATTGCCCCGACGACAAAAAATTCGATGTCGTACAAAGAGTCGCCGAGCATTTTGCCGCGACGCACAAGGTCATCACCATCGACGGCGCGCGCATTTTGTTCGATCACGGCTGGGGTTTGGTCCGCGCGTCGAATACACAGGCTTTGCTCGTGCTGCGTTTCGAGGCCGATTCTGAAACGGATCTCAACGAAATTCGCGAAACTGTTGAGAGCGTTGTTAACCAACAAATGAGCTAAAAAATTTATGGAAAGAAAAGTTATACACACTCGGCACGTGCTCGCCGTAAAAGATCTGAAGATCGCAGCCTCCTATTTTATGGACAAACTCGGTTTCGAACGCGACTTCACCGCGCCGGGCTGGGAGTTTCTCTCATTCGGGGATTTCAAAGTCATGCTCGGCGAATGCACCGACGAAATGACGGCCGAAGCGACCGGCAATCATTCGTGGTTCGCACACGCCCTCGTCGAAAGTGTCGATGAGGTTTACGAAGAATTTGTCGAACGCGGGGCTAAGATACTGTCGCGGATCGCGGATAAGCCGTGGAACATTCGCGAATTTTGTGTTGTTACGCCGGACGGACATCGGATCGTGTTCGGGCAGGAGATAAGTTAGTATGACGTTTCTTTTGTGTCGATCTATCTCTCTTTGTAAAATATCGAAATCAAGATAGTCTCATAAGCATGTACAACCTTTTTGTTTCTGGCAGCGAAACTGCTTGGAATGGTGAACCTTTTTTAATTGAGCTTTCAAGATGTGTCCTCGAGTATACGGATGTCGAGATAACGAATCGATTCGGAGAACTTGGCTCTAAAAGTGTGAATGAGCTGCGACGCCTACCTTGTATATTTGCTTATGAAGTCGGTTGGGAGAAAGAACCAAGATTCGGAGTAATCAAAGATATAACAAAACGTCAGGGCATGGCAAAAATTGAGTATGAGATCAAGAGTTTGGACAGGTTTTTGTCGCTTTCAGAGTTTAATGATCTTGCGTTCGAGTTGGACATCGCGGTTAGGGAAATGTATCGAACCCACTGGGCGGTTAAAGATGTAAATTTAGCTAAGGAATTGCGCGTTAAGAATATAGCCCTGCCGGAGTGGGCACGAATGATGGGAAAAGCAGTTGACATCACAAAACATGAGTTCGACGTTGCGCTATCTTTTCCCGGAGAAGTCCGTGAATATGTTGAAAAAGTAGCTTTGGCACTTGAACAGAACATTGGGCCCAATTCTTACTTTTATGATAATAACTACGTATCTCAACTTGCTCGTCCGTCTCTTGACACAGTTCTTCAAGATATTTACGCAAACCGCACGAAATTAGTTGTTATTTTCCTTTGTGCCAAATACCAAGAAAAAGAATGGTGTGGAATTGAGTTTCGTGCAATACGGGAGATCATCAAGAAGCGAGAGAATGATCGAGTAATGCTTATCAGAATGGACGATGGTCAAGTCGAAGGCGTTTTTGAGACCGACGGTTATGTTGATGCTCGTAAATTCACACCCGAAGAAATAGCAGGTTTTGTACAAGAACGTATTGAACTGCTCCCTGTATGAAAGATTGATAATTAAAGGGAGAGAATCCTCTCGAGAAAAATCCTCGAGTTTTCTTCATTAATGTTGATTTGAGGCTCTATGATTAGGCGAGTGATTGCTTTGCCTTCGAATTGACTTACTCCTCTGGAATTTCGTCCCGCCCAGTGCCGGAGGAGTATTGTCGAATCTAGTAGATCTTCCTGAAACATCGAAACTAAAACTGTGTTTACAATACTGCCCGGTTCGACTCCA
>JANOGL010000076.1:0-7005 GCA_031405985.1 Acidobacteriota bacterium
CGCCGCACCGAGGCCAAAATGATTCGAAAAAAGTCGCTCAGAATTAGGAAAACACTTGTCAGAACCGCTTCAACATCGGTTAGAATCCCAAAAACACTTGTCAGAACCGCTTCAACACGAGTCAGAACGGGGAGCGATAGCGACTGAGTTTTGTCCACACCACGCAGAATACAAAAACACGGGTCAGAACCGGGAGCGATAGCGACTTGGGTTCCATCCGCACCGCACAGAATCAGGAAAACACCGGTTAGAATCCCAAAAACATCGGTCAGAACTCGAAATACACGACTCAGAGCTCCAAAAACATTGATTTGAGTCTGTCCGCGCATTCTCAATTCTCAATTCTCACTTTTCAATTGGCAATAACATCGCTCACATCCAAAAAACATTGGTTAGACCCCGTCCGCGCATTCTCAATTCTCAGTTCTCACTTCTCAATTCATGACCTCGATGCTGTGATTTGGACGGCCCTTACCTCCACATTTAAGGATGCCGATGGGGTGTCGATCTGGGATCAAGTGATTGGTCATCTCCGAGGGCTAACTGGCGCGGAGAAGGAAAACGCAGAGCGATATGTGCGGTATGCACCGCGCCAGATCGACACGGAGTATCGTCGCCGAATCGAGGCGGAACTCGGATGGTCATACCGTCAGTGCGATTCAATCACCGTCTAACAACAGCCCTGATCGTAAAACTATGCCTCGTTCGAGAAAACGAAAGATCCTCGGTAAAGCGGTCAAGCGTCAGCAGGTCGAGTTTGCGCCGCTCGGCGAAATAACTTCGAGGGCGTTTTAACGTCCAAATAATAATCCTGTGTTTGGGTCGCAGGTTCGTGTGCGGAGCACACGTGAATAGCTTTAGCCACACATGAAGTCCCGACAAGTCGGGACGGAATGTGTGGAAAGACGGACAAGCAAAACCGAGCGTGTGTAACACGCGGCATTATCCACGAAAATTGTTTTGGGTTAGATATCGCGTGTTTCACACGCTACGAAATATTATGCGTCTCATTCTACAGGTTTCGCTTCGCTTCACCTGTAGCTAATGTTATTTGGCCTGTTTCACAGGCCTAAAACACTGGCTGCAATACATTGCGTTCTTCAGTCCCGACAACTCGGGACGGAATGTGTAGAAACGGTAACCAACCAACGCCGAGCGTGTGTAACACGCGGCATTATCCGCGAAAATTCTTTTGGGTTAGATATCGCGTGTTTCACACGCTACGAAATATTATGCGTCTCATTCTACAGGTTTCGCTTCGCTTCACCTGTAGCTAAAGTCATATAGCGTGCTCCGCACGCTGAGGACGATGGGTTCGCGTATTTCTGCTTTTGCCGGTTGATGTGCGGAGCACATAAAATAACCTTAGCTACACATGCAGCGAAGCGAAATGTGCAGATCGTTCGTACGGGCGAGACAAGCGTGTGAAACACGCGGCATGTATCGGCGAGTTTGGCGTTTCGCGTGTTACACACGCTACGAAATATTATGCGTCTCGTCTACACGTTTCGGCTTCGCCTCCACGTGTAGCTAAAGCTATTTGGCCTGTTTCACAGGCAAAAACCAACGACCGTGAGAACATTGTGTTCATCTAATCCCACAAATACCGCTCATCAAAATCGATCCCGTGATGCTGCGAGAGACTTTTATATTCCGACTCGAACGATTGTGATGGATGATGTTTCTTTTGTTCCCGGATGTATTTGCGAACTGCGTCTGAGGCAGATTCACTAACTGTGAACGCGCCGTATCGTCGCTGCCAATTAAATTTTGGTTGATGATTTTTTCGTATCCATTTTGACGAGCCGGATTTTAATTCGCGCATAAAATTGGCGATGGCCTCGATCGCAGCGAGACGTGCGAATACATGAACGTGATCGGGCATTCCATTTATCTCGATAGGTTCGCCGTTGTGATTTCGAATGATGCCGGCGAGATAACGATAAAGCTCGTCTTCCCATGATTCGGCGATCAGCGGCATGCGGTCTTTTGTTGCGAAGACAATGTGATAAAGGAAGTGGGTGTATGACACTCGGGTAGCGTAAACCTAAATGGGGTTGAAAACAATTTCGCGTGTTACACACGCTCGGATTTCTTGTGCATCTCGTCTACACATTTCGCCTTCGGCTGCATGTGTAGCTAAAGTTATTGACGCGTGCTCCGCACGCTGAAACCACCTACGAAAAATAGCCGCGTCTAATGAGGTAGCTATTTGCCGCGAAACGCGGATAATGATCGTGAAACTATGCCTCGTTCGAGAAAACGAAAGATACTTGGTAAAGCAGTGAATAGTGAAAGCGAAGCGCGGCTTTCTTTATTTCATACTCGCCGAGCGAAATTGCTTCTGACTGAATAGGCCTTTTGCACGTCGGTCAAAACACAGTTTCTCAGGCCAGTGTGTCGGCCGCTCTTTTCGACCTTGCCGGTAAACCTTGCGGTGGGCAGCTTATCAAACCCGGCGCGTAAGCTCTACGCACCCCGAAATACTGTCCACGCACCGGCACTAACACGACCGACAAAAGCCGCATCGCCCATTTTTCGAAGTCATTACCCGATCAAAATCGCGATGATTGCATCAACATTCCCCGTCTCTACGTCAATGATCTGGGCATTGACAACCATTCGCCGATTAGACGTAACAATGCCGCGAACTCCCCAGTTTCCTGTGCCTGGAATATCAAATGACAGAGTGTCTGGTATTTCACCCTGATTTATCCAGATCGCAGTTGTTTGCGATGACACGGAGTGTCTGCAGACACCCTCGCTATTACAAATACCTTGTGCATATCCAATTCGTCTGAAATATATGTTGTTGTTGTCGGTCGGGTCGACGGCGATTCGAAGAATTTGGTTTGCTCCTAGCGAAACAATTCCAGTATCAGCGGTAAATCGTCTTGTCGACTGCGCCGACGAATCCGAACTCATCAACGATACTAGAACAACGCTCAAGACGAGCGCCATCGATAATGTTATTCTGCGTTTCATAGTTTTTTCTCCTATCATTCTTAATATCTTCCTGCGTTTGTAAAATTTACGCGAGAATCATAACACAGCATCGCCGTGCGTACGCCAATTACGGCGGTTTTCGAAACGGAGAAAGAAATAAACGAAAAAACGCCCGCCATACAGACGGACGTCCCATGCATAACCGTGCAAATCCTGATTTACGGCATTTCAACGTCGACTCGAGCTGCCGAAGCGAAACCGGCCTGTTTGCCGTCGGCTTTTAGCAGGTTTACTCGCTTAAAGTTCATCGAGGGGCCTGCCTGAAAAATCTTTTTGAGATATTCCTCGCGCTTTTCTTTTGACAGGTCGTTCCACGATGGCAGCACCACGCCATGGAACGTCTCGCCGGCAATCTTTGCCGATTTAATGTGCTCTTTGAACACTGCGTTGTCGAGATTTACCGTCTGCACGCCGGTCGAAGGCACTTTTTCATCGACAACAAAATTCGCCCAGATATACAGTCCGATCGACCCGGTGATAAGCAGGATCGACAAGGCCAGCAGCCACCTGTTTACCTGAAACGCGTTTTGCTTAATGTTATTGAGAAAGCCCGGCAGAGTGATCATCGACTGGCGCTCCGGTTCGGGCTCCATTGTCGATGTGTCGAGAATTATCTTCTCCAGTGGCTCGGGTTCTTCTGCCGCTTCTTCGAAATACTCTTCTTCAACATCGAGCGGAGAACGGAGCAACTCGACGAGTTCGAGCGTGCGGGCCGCCGCGTCCGAGATCGTCTCGCTGTCGAGATCGCCGTACCTTGACTGAATCACGTCTGCGTCGGCCTTTTGGCGTTCGAGATCGATGAGTTTTACATACCGGTTGCCGATCTGGATGTTGGCCTCGATTGCCGCGATCGCGACATCTGGCGCAAAGAACATCTCAGCGATGCTCTCTTTGAACAGCCGCAACCGCCCAAAAAAATCACTCTCAATCAAATCGTCGAAATGTGCCGCATTTTCAGCCTCACCCATCAGATCGTCGAAACTGAGCGCCGTGAACGCAATCTTCGAAAGATCGTCGTCAGCCGTATAAAGCGAAACGCTCGACCATTCGCGATAAAGCGTATTCAGGTGCCCCAACGCTTCGTCGCGAGAGAAAAGCGGCTTGCGGCGCTCGCCGCCAGTTGGCCGTGAAAACAGTCGCGTAATTACAAAATCGAACTTCGCTCTGACAGGCTCGGAATATGGCGAATTGCGGTAAAACCTCGCTAGCGCTAACATCGCCTGCGAACTCAGCGCCGGTCGCGTGTTTTCGCAATACTGACGCACATGTTGAACCGGAATATTGTTGTCGCGAACCGTTAACGCCGAAAACCACGCCTCGGTCTGCTGCATCAGCTCGAACTCTGATTTCTTATGCTCTTCGGCGTCAGAATCCGGCAATTGCAGAAAAGCGTTGAGAGACCTTTTTACATTAAAATCGTCGAAGGCATCCGGCCTTACCTTCATATATTCGCGCTCGACGGCCGTGAGTACATGCTCGACCATCTGAAGCCCGGAAACCTCGGCGACAGCACGCTTTTTGAAGAATTCGCGGCTTCCTTTTGCTTTCTTTTTCTTTTTAGATTTGCTTTCCGGTTCGGGAGCTTCGTCGTTGCCGACGATCTTTGGTTCCACTACGCTCGCTTCAGTTGAAATTTCGGCAGAATCGGCCTCATTCTCAATGCCAGTCAACAGCGCAATTTCATCTTCAGCTATATCGAAAATCGTCTCTTCGAGTAAATTCTCTTCTTTCAGTTCGACAATTAAGTCTTCGAAAACGTTCATTGTAATTTTCACCTATCGGGGCCGGATAGCTGGCGGAAGGAATGGAGAGGTGGGGTCAATATCGGTAATTTACGGCAAAACCTGCACAATTTCCCCGGTCTGAGTCAAGCTGTAATGATAAATTGTGTCTTCACCGGACAGGTTACGAACAGCGTTGATCGTGTAACCCTCTCTCAGTTCGGTGGGAGACGGATTGGCCGGAACCATCGAAAGAACAAACTTGCCGCGATTTAAATCGGTTCCCGACATTGTTCCGAGGCTGCCCGATTGTGCGTTGTTGATCTCGTTAAGACGTCCAAAACGGCTGTTTTGCGAGAAATAATTAACCTGCAACGACGCGATCGTACGCATCGTCGAGTAAACATTTCCGTTCTCAGCTACCGTCAGCGCCTTTCTAAATGCCGGTATTGCGACGGCCGCAATTATACCGATAACAACCACTACAAGCAGTAATTCTATTAAGGAGAAACCGTTTTCGTCACGTTTTGACATATTCATTTACCTCTAAGCGCGACCTCAGGACAACTAATGTGACAGTTTTTGTCACCGTTTTTTGACAAGTTACGGCAATTTGCAGCCTTCTTTGGTCAAATAACGCAGGCCAATTCAAGTATTTGCGGGGTTTTTACGTTTTCGCGTAAGTCCCGCAAATTTCAACTAAGCAACGCTTGTGCCACAGAGTTCGCCATTAGAATGCCCTATTTACGGGCTTGTTTGTTTTTTTCGAGTTTTTTATTAAGCTATTAGCTTTTGTGAGCACAACGATCGAACAAACAATTGAAACCTACGGCATCGATAATTGGGGTGCCGATTATTTTGGCGTCAATCGCAAGGGCAACCTAATCGTTCGTGCGCCCGAGGACGGCAAACTCACCGCCGATGTCAAAGACATCATCGACGATCTCAGAAAACGCGGCGTCAACACGCCGATTATTCTACGCTTCCCGCAACTTCTCTCCGGTCAGATTCGCAAACTCCAAACGGCTTTCAAGAAATCAATAAAAGAATTCGATTATCAGGGCGGTCATCTGTGTGTTTTCCCGATGAAGGTCAACCAGAACCGCGCCGTCATCGAGGAATACCTGCGAGAAGGATCGCGTTACGACTTCGGACTCGAGGCCGGTTCAAAAGCTGAGCTTTACGCCGCCCTCGGCCTAGAGCAGGCGAAGGACAGTTTGCTCGTACTTAATGGTTTTAAAGATCGTGACTTTATCAATCTCGCCTTTGCCGGCGCTCTTGCGGGTAAGAACGTAGTCATTGTCATCGAAAAACTGAGCGAGCTCGAACACACGCTCGATATTGCCGCGAGACACGAGAAAAAAAATCCCGACATGCCGATGCCGATGATCGGCGTCCGCGTAAAACTCTACTCAAAAGGCTCGGGCAAGTGGGAAAAATCAGGCGGCGAAGCTGCGAAATTCGGCCTCACAACTACTGAAATACTTGAAGTTATCCGCCGTCTGCAAGAAGCGGGGCGCATCGATATGCTGCGTCTTTTGCACTTTCACATCGGCTCGCAACTCACCGACATCAAGCGGATCAAGAACGCGATGAGAGAAGCCGCACGAACTTACGCCAAGATCCGTCAGATGAATATTCCCATCGATTTTCTCGATGTCGGCGGCGGCATGGCGGTCGATTATGACGGTTCGCGGACATCGTTCGAATCGTCGGCAAATTACAACGCACGCGAATTCGCAAACGACGTAATTTACATTATCAAAACCGTCTGCGACGATGAGAACGTGCCGCATCCGACGATCATTCAGGAATCGGGACGCTATCTTTCGGCATACCACGCGATCCTGGTAACAAACATACAGGACGAGATCGAAACCGTCGTCGAAAGCCTCACGGAAATGAAGCTTACCGCCGACGATCCGCCGATCGTACATGAATTACACGACCTGCGAGAGACGATAAATGGCAAGAATTATCGCGAATATTATCACGACGCTCTCGAAAATCGTGACGATCTTTTTGCGATGTTCAATTTGGGCCTCGTTTCGCTCGAGGCAAAAGGCAAAGGTGAGGTCCTTTTTTGGGACATCTGCGAAGAAGCAGACAAATTTGCCCAATTAAAGAAATATGTTGCCGAAGAATTTGACGAGCTGCGCCAGTTAATGTGTGCAAAATACCTCGCAAATTTCTCAGTTTTTCGCTCAATACCGGACAATTGGGCACTCGAACAGCTTTTTCCGATCATCCCAATACATAAACTCAACAAAAAGCCGAC
>JANOGL010000082.1:0-2062 GCA_031405985.1 Acidobacteriota bacterium
GTTTGTGCGGCTAGCGCTCGGCGGCGTGCATGACGAAGCCGAGATCCGTGGCCATCGACGAACATATATCGGTTCGATGCCCGGACAGATCGTGCAGTTGATGAAGCGCGCCGGGACGACGAACCCCGTGATCCTGCTCGACGAGGTCGACAAGCTCGGGCGTGACTTTCGCGGCGATCCGTCGGCAGCGTTGTTGGAAGTTTTAGATCCCGAGCAGAATTACACGTTCCGCGACCATTACCTGGACGTCGACTACGATCTCTCTCTCGTATTTTTTATTGCCACGGCTAACGTACTGCACACGATCCCACCGGCGTTGCGGGACAGACTTGAGATTCTAAGTCTCTCGGGTTACACCGAACGGGAAAAGCTCGAGATAGGCAAGCGGCACCTCATTCCAAAGCAGTGCGAGAACAGCGGAATTGATTGCGGCAGCGTGAAGTTTACCGACGAGGGCATTCTCGAAATCATCCGTCACTACACGCGCGAAGCGGGCGTTCGCAACCTCGAACGTGAGATCGGTTCGTGCCTGCGAAAGATAGCTCGGCAGTTTGTTGCGACCGATGATAAAGCCAAATTCAGTGTGCTTATCGATGCTGAAAAGGTGCAGAAGTTACTCGGCACGATTCGTTTTCGCAAGCAGGACATTGCGCGCACGAGCGAGATCGGCCTTGTCAACGGACTCGCGTGGACAGAAGTTGGCGGCGACGTTCTTCAAGTCGAAGCAACGCTCGTCAAAGGCAAAGGCGAGGTCACACTGACCGGAAAACTTGGCGAAGTCATGCAGGAATCGGCAAAGGCCGCTTTAACTTGCGTACGGACACGCGCCGAGGAACTCGGCATCGATCCCACAGACTTCAAGGAAAAAGATCTGCACATTCACGTGCCCGAAGGCGCGATACCAAAAGACGGTCCGTCGGCTGGAATCACGATGGCGACGGCGATGGTGTCGGCTCTGACGCGAAGGCCCGCGCGTCACGATGTCGCGATGACCGGCGAAATAACACTTCGCGGCAAAGTGCTGCCGATCGGCGGCGTGAAAGAAAAGCTGCTCGCGGCTCATCGCTTCGGTTTGAAGACGCTAATTCTGTCGAAAGAGAACGAGAAGGATCTCGCTGATATTCCCGAAGAAGTGCGTGACGACCTGACGATCCATCTCGCGGATACGATAACCGATGTGCTGAAATTCGCGCTCGAAAGCGAATTCGCTCCACAAGCGATGACAGCACCGCAGGTTTGGAATCCCGATGCAGGAACTACCGACTTGCCCGCGAATCTTAAATGATCGGCGGCTAAAAAGCGATGAAGACCACTTCCGCCGAATTCGTCAAAAGCGCTTTTAATAAGAGTCACTGGCTCGACGACGGCCGACCTGAGATTGCGTTTCTTGGCCGTTCGAATGTCGGCAAGTCGTCGCTGATAAATTCGCTGCTATTGCGAAAAGGGTTAGCGCGAACCTCGAATACGCCCGGACGGACTCAGTCGATCAACTTCTTTTTGATAAACGAAGGCTTTTATTTCGCCGATCTGCCGGGTTACGGTTACGCCCGCGTTTCAAAGACGATGCGAAACGACTGGGGCAAAATGGCTGAGGAATATCTCTCGGAGAGAATCGAGCTGGCACTTTGCGTGCAGTTGATAGACGCGCGGCACGAGCCGACCGCACTTGATAAACAATTGAACGAGTGGCTGTTATTCAACAAAAGGCCGCACATCGCCGTCGCGACAAAGGCCGATAAGCTTTCGAAAAATGAGCTGCAAAAGTCGTTGAAAAACGCTCAAAGCACATTTTCGGACACTAAGATCATTGTCTATTCGTCGCAGACTGGACTTGGCCGTGACGAGGTTTGGACGGAGATCAATCGAGCGGTCGATAATTTTTAATATTTTCAGTTGCTTTTGAGACTTTAATATAGTAAACATTAAGTTTCCGGAAAATTTGGGATTCTAGACAAAGTCTTTCGGACTTGTTTCACCGGCATTACTACATAAAATCCATACGATTTTCTCCGCTTTTCTAGTTCTAATCTACGAATCTCTGATTGGCGAGAAAATTTAAAAC
>JANOGL010000134.1:0-2528 GCA_031405985.1 Acidobacteriota bacterium
TACTGGATGCAGCTTCTGGGCTGATTTTGTTCTAGTGAATAATTCAGGTGAGACGCTGAAAGTAAGATACAAACTGCATGAAACCGAGGCGATGCCACTTGTATTTCCAATGCTCAGTGTAGCTACAATTGAACAGTTCGAAGAGAGCAACACCTTCAACCGGTTACCTAACGATAGATTTGAAGTGGACGCAGAAAAGAGATCTTACTCTGTTACTTTGAACGACCAAGAAGTTTTGTTCCTCACACGCACAGATATTCGGGATATTGACGATGAGCCGGTGTTTAAGTCGGGAATGAGTGAACTTTCAATTGAGTCACAGACGGGTTTAGTTAGCTTTTCGGGTGATCAAGTTTTCCCTCAATTTGTTCCACAACGAAAGGCACTATTTCCGACCGTTCCAACCTTATATACAATTACGTTCAAATGACGAATTTAGAAAACGATATTCTAACTCTCACCACACAGACTGAGTTTTCGTCCGATGACCGCGAGGTCTTTGAAGAATTCAAATCTGCGCTTCGGCGCGGCGAGATCCGCTCGGCGGAACGGGACGCAGACGGGAATTGGCACGCAAATACGTGGGTCAAGCAGGGAATTTTGCTCGGTTTTCGTATGGGCAAAATGGTCGAGATGTCGAAACCGACCGAGACTTTGCAGTTTTTTGACAAAGACACTTTTCCGCTGCGGCCCACGTCGTTGGAAGACAAGATTCGCATCGTTCCAGGCGGCTCGACGATTCGCGACGGTTCGTATGTTGCTGAAAATGTTGTCCTTATGCCGCCGTGTTACATCAACGTCGGTGCTTATGTCGATGAAGGCACAATGGTCGACAGCCACGCGCTTGTCGGCAGTTGCGCGCAGATTGGCAAGCGTGTTCACCTATCCGCAGCGGCGCAGATCGGCGGCGTGCTCGAACCCGTAAATGCAACGCCCGTCGTTCTCGAAGACGACGTTCTCGTCGGCGGCAACACCGGCGTTTATGAGGGAACGATCGTGCGCGAGCGAGCTGTACTCGCAAGCGGCGTGATACTTACACGCTCGACGCCGGTATTCGATCTGCCGAACGAGCGGATCATCAAATCCGAGGACGGAAATTCGCTCGAGATCCCGGCCGGCGCCGTCGTCGTCCAAGGCTCGCGTGCCGTCACAAACGAATTCGGCAAAGCAAACGGCCTTTCGATCTACTGCCCGATCATCGTCAAATACCGCGACGAAAAAACGGATGCCTCGACGCGGCTTGAAGACTACCTTCGCTAAATCGGAAACATCAAGAAAAACTGGTAAAATCGAGAGGCAATGACACAAGAACCAGAAGAAAACTCAACACTTCACAACTTGAAAGAAAAAATTAGCGGCCTTGGGCAAAAGATCATCGGCGAGATCGAGGAGATCGGCGGAGCGTTGACGGGCGATCCGACCACGGTTGCCGAGGGCGAGTTTAACGTCCGAACGGGCGAAATTCGCGAAGAGCTTGAAGACGCCGACTTAACCGAGCCGTCAGAATCATCCGATAAGCCATGACCATTCCCGCAAAAGGCGCCGAGAGCTTTGTTCTGCCCCGCCGGATGCGCGGGTTACAGCCGACGCTGATTCGTCAGTTTTTTGAACGGGCGTTGCCGGACAGCATAAATTTCGGACTTGGCGAGCCGGATTTGCCGACGCCGCAGTTTATGCGTGACGAAGCGGCTCGTGTTGCTCGCGACGAGCAGAACGGCTACACGTCCCATCCGGGCTTGCCGGCGTTGCGTGACAAGATCGCCGAGCAGTATCCGCATCTCAATTTGCCGCGAACCGGCGTTGTTGTTACGTGCGGCTCGCAAGAGGCGATGACCGACGCGTTTTTGTGCGTCGTTGACGAAGGCGACGAAGTTCTGCTACCGAATCCGAGCTTTCCCGCATACGACGCGTGCACGCGCATCGCGCAGGGGAAACCCGTTTGTTACAGTTTGCCTGCGGAGAAGGATTTTGCATTTGATATTTCAAATTTCAAATCTCAGATTACTGAGAAGACACGAGCCGCAGTTGTGATCTCGCCGTCGAATCCGACCGGTAAAATTCTGACTGCGGACGATCTGCGAGCGATAGCCGATGCGCTCGACGGCACTGGAGTTTGGCTGATCTCGGACGAAATTTATAGTGATCTGTATTTTGGCGAGCGGCCGCGTTCGGCGAGCGAATTTTACGATAAAACTATTATTGTCAGCGGTTTATCAAAGTCGCTCTCGATGACCGGTTGGCGTTTGGGCTGGGCCGCGAGCAAAGACGCCGCGATCATGGAAGCGATCCAGGTGCTGCATGGTTTCACGACCGTCTGCGCCGCGACCATCGTTCAAAAAGCGAGTTTGCTTGCATGGACAGACGAGGCCGAGACGGCAAAACAGCACGCTCGCGACGTTTACAAACAGCGCGGCGAGTTTCTTGTCGATCTGTTCGAGAAAGAAATGGGCCTGCACGCGACATCGCCCGAAGGCGCGTTTTACACCATGCTCGATGTCCGTTCGCTTGGCGACGATCTCGAAGTCGCG
>JANOGL010000212.1:0-2282 GCA_031405985.1 Acidobacteriota bacterium
ATGGAATTTTGACTCTCTAACCGCCCCGCGAAATACATCGGCATAAACCAGCCGGAGATGAAGCAAGTGTGGCCGAGCACTTTGCCGATCGTCCAAAAAACCTTTTCGCGACGCGGGTTTGGCCCGGCATCAAGCTTTGCAAGCCACTCGCCGACGCGTCGCCGATGATCCCATTCTTCAGCCTCGATCTGTTTGATACGCGTTTTCTCGGCAGAATCTTTTAGTGATTTCCAATGCCCGCGATAGGCGTACGCCGCCGCAACCTCGCCTGAATACGCGCTTTGAAGTATGCGGATGAGTTGTTCGCGATGTGTGGACAAATCGTTTCAATTGTAGCGGATTCTACGGCGAAGTCCGGCAATCGGTTGCAACACGCAGAAAGTAATTTAGAATAGCGGCTTATGACAATAGAATTGTTACCGGAACAACATATCGAGCTGCTCGACACACTAAAAGAGCGTTTTGAGGTAAACATGAAACGACACAAAGGCCTCAAATGGGAAGACGTCGAAGCCAAGCTCGATGCTTCGCCTGCAAAACTGTGGTCGCTCTTTGAGATGGAACGCACGGGCGGCGAGCCCGATGTTGTCGCGTTTGATAAGAAGTCGGGCGAGTATATTTTTTACGATTGCTCGGCGGAAAGTCCGGCGGGCCGTCGAAGTTTTTGTTACGATGCTGTAGCTCTCGAGTCACGCAAAGAACACAAACCGAAAGACAGTGCGATGAACATGGCCGCCGCGTTTGGCGTCGAACTTTTGACCGAAGATGAATATCGCCACCTGCAAACTCTCGGCGAGTTCGATATCAAAACCTCGAGCTGGGTCGCAACGCCCGGCGACATCCGCTCGCTTGGCGGCGCCATCTTCTGCGATCGCCGCTTCGGCCGCGTCTTTACCTATCACAACGGCGCCGAATCGTATTACGGGGCGAGAGGCTGGCGCGGGTGGCTGAAGGTCTGAGCGGGGCTAATCTACTTCTTATAACGTCTCACAACCGTCAAAGGTCTTCCGCCCCAACAGCAGATCCATGGGCTTCGCAGCCGCTCTTGTATCACGACCGTCCGTATAACTTGGATTTTCTTCCCGTTCGGATATATTATGTTCGAATTAAATCATTTGGGACATAATTGGCTGGCTACAAATGAACCATGAGTAGCACTTTTGATCAGATTCGCGAGTTGGTCCGAAAGGGTTCGGTCCGTATTTCCGACCACGGTTATGACGAACTGTCTGCCGACGGAATTTTCGCCCGTGAAGCAATTGAGGGCGTTTCAAGCGCGGTTCTTGTCGAAGATTATCCGGATTATCCAAAAGGCGCGTGCGTATTGGTGCGAGAAACAGCTAACGACGGGCGACACATTCACGTCGTCTGGGGCATACCAAAAGGTAAGACCGAACCGGCAGTACTAATTACTGCCTATCGCCCCGACACCGATTTGTGGGAAAATGATTTTCTAAGGAGGAAGCGATGAAAAAGGTGATCCGAACAAAACTGATCCACGAGGGCGAGTATGCGGCTGAGGTGCAGGTTGAGCTTACCGAGACCGATGACGAGTGGTCGCCGTATCTGAGCGTAGAAGATGCCTATAAGCTGGACGACGTCAGAGAAGCGCTCCGCCGCGGTGATGTGCGCGTCGCCGCCCGCCACGCCCGCATCTTCACCCTGACGCCCGTTGCTGCATAGAGGTATATCGAGTCACCGCAGCCGACGCTTTCGAAGCGAAGCCGCACGTCGTCTCATCGAACACAACTGATTTCTCTGGTAAGGGCGAATTTAGCGGACTGGCAGCGGGAAACTATTACCTAATGAATGTTAGTGAAATCGGAAGAAACGTCGTTCTTTGGAATCTGAAAATCGATATCAAGCCCGGACGAAACACTATCACTCTCGACCAGAATAATGCAGCTCAGGCCTTTTAGAAACGATGAACCAAGCTAGTTTTTTCTGTCCACATTGCAACCAACAGCGGCTTTTTCAAAGTACGCCGATGAACCATGTGCCGCATATCCTGGCAGCCGTTTTTTTGTGCGGCCTTTGGTTGCCAATCTGGATTCTTATAGCCGTAACCTATCAAGACACTTGGAGGTGTTCGTTCTGCGGCTTCAGCGACGCCATTAAATATCTCCAAAATCCTCGACTTCGAGAACATGAGCAGATCGCGGCTGAGCAAAAGCGAATGATGGATCAACGGCGGACGGAAGAAAACCAAAGACTTCTCGCTGCAATGCCAATGGATACGTGATCAGATAAAGCGGCTTACTTTGGGGCGGCGTACAAGATTC
>JANOGL010000230.1:0-8356 GCA_031405985.1 Acidobacteriota bacterium
CGCCGCAAACGCAGCGATGATCGAAACCGGTATCGCTAGCGCCGCGATGATCGTCGAGCGCCAGTTCCACAAAAACAAAAATACGACGATGGCGGCAAAGAGTCCGCCGAGCACGAGATGCTCTTCGATCGCTTCGAGCGAGTTGTTGATGAACTCGGACTGATCGCGGATCGTCGCGATTTTCATGTCAGACGGCAAATTCGGAATTATCGTCGCCATTCGAGTCTTGACGTTGTCGATGACGGCGATGGTGTTCGAACCGGCCTGCTTACGCACGCCCACTGACACTGACGTGACGCCGTCGAGCGAGGCGGCCGACTGCGGCTCGCCGCCCGATTTTCCAACGTTGCCAATATCTTTGATCTTTATCGAGAACCCGTTTCGCGTCGCAACGACGATCTCGTTGAACTGCTCAACCTCGGTCAGTTTGCTCATCGTGCGAACGCCGAGCGTGCGCTGGCCCTCGACAATGTTGCCGCCGGGCATCTCCTGATTTTGCGCTCTGATCGCGGCGGTGACCTCGGTCACGGCAAGATCAAAGGCGCGCAGCCGGTCAGGATTTACACTGATCAAAACCTGCGGCGTTCGAGAGCCCCACATAAAAACTTCGCCGACGCCATCGGCGCTCTCGATGCGTTTTTGAATAAGAAGCTCGACCTGCTCACTCAGCTCGACCACGTCACGCGGCGCGCTGATCGTGTACATCAAGATCGGCTGCGAATCGGGATCCGACTTTTGCGTAACCGGCGGGTCGGCTGTCTCCGGCAAGCGGTTGGTGATGGTGCTGAGCTTTTGCTGTATCTCTTGAAACGCAACGTCGGGGTCTTTTTCGAGATTGAACGTAAGTGTGACGTTCGAGCTTCCTCGTGACGACGACGAGCGCATTTCTTCAACACCCGGAACAGTATTGAGTGCTCCCTCGACAATGTCGGTGATCTCGGTTTCGATCTCCTCAGGCGCCGCACCGGGATTTGTCGTGCGCACCGAGATAGTCGGCAAATCGATCTTCGGAAAACGATCAACGCCAAGCGTAAAAAAGCTAAACCCGCCCACGACCGTCAAGAACATAACGATCACGGTCGCGAAAACCGGGCGATGCACACAAATTTCAGCCAGCCATTGCATAAATCATTAAGCCCCAAGTCCCAAAAGCCCCATGTCCCAAGTCAGCAAGTTTCAATGTAGCGATATTTACGTCCTTTTAAATCGGACTGTCGAAGATAGCCGGACAAACCTGAGATCACTCGACTGTTCTCGATTGCTTTTGCGGAAGCTGTTTGAAATTCAGCTTCGGAAATATAGCTTTGGTCGAGCGCTACGTAAAGAAGAGATCGTGTTTCACCAGCCGAACCTTTTGCTATAGATAAAAAATTAGCAAACTCCTTATCACCGTCACGCTCAAAACCTTCTGCGACATTCGACATTATTGAAACAGTGGATCGGCAAATCTGGTCTCTCAAACCGAAATCTTTAGAAAAGGGTTCATTGCGAGTCAAAGCATAAACGTTTCGCGTAAGCTCGCGAGCAATCTTCCACGCTTCCAAATCTTCAAATCGCTTTATTGTCACGTTTCTTTTCCTCCAAATATCATTCGCTCTCTTTAACCCACGAACCTAAAGCCGTAAGACTTGAGACTTTTGGGACCTGGGCCTAGGGACTCAAAAAATGACTTTCGCTCCCTCATATAACTGCTCCAGATTGTTTGTGGCAACAACTTGGTCGGCTTCGACGCCGGTGACGACCTGTTGAAAGTCGCCCTCCTCGATACCGAGCTGAACGACTTTTAATTTCGCGACGCCATCGACGATGACGAAGACGCGATACGACTGCGTCGCCTGATCGTTGAAAATGGCCGACTTCGGTACGAACACGCCTTTCCCGCCGCCTTCGCGCGTAATGCGTGCGGTTGCGAACATTCCGGGACGAAGCGCGTTACCGTCATTGTCGACCATCGCCTCGACGGTGGTAGAACGTGAATTCGGATCCACAGCCGGATTCACCGCTGTGATGCTGCCCGCGAATTTGCGTTCCTTGTAGGCATCGACTTCGAGCGAGACGCCGCGGCCAATGACCGCGTATGGCACGTCGGATTCGGCGACTTGAATCTCCGCCTTGATCGGATTTGTCCGAAGAAGCGTGACGATAATTGACGACGACGAAACGTATTCGCCGACCGCAGTCGGACGGCTCGAAACGTAGCCCGCGAACGGCGCCTGGACTATGGTGTCGGCAATCGCTTTTTGCGCTGTAGTGACCAGTGTGAGCGCCGCATCGACGTTTGCTTGTGCGCTTACGATGGCCTGATTGCTTTGCTTTGCCGTGTTAATAGCGGCGTCGAGTTGCTGCTTTGCGGCGTTTGTTCGAGCACGGGCCGTGTCCCGTGTCGTGCGGTAAGTTTCGTAAGTCATCATCGCCACGTCGCCGGTCTCGGTGAGTTCACGATAACGCTTTTCGTTCGCCTCGGCTTGCTTTTGCTCGGCGAGTGCTTGCTGATAATTTGCATTCGCCTCGCGAACTTCGGGCACGGTCGAAGCCTCGAATCGTTTTCCGTCGAGCAAACCCAACCTCGCCTCAGCCTGCCTCACCCCGGAACGCGCCTGCTTCACCGCCGCCTGCGCCGAAACCAGTAGTAAACGCGCGTCGCGGTCATCGACCTTCGCGATCGGAGCACCGGCACCGACAAACTGACCGACATTTGCGTAGATGTTCGCGATCTTCCCCGCGACTTTTGGCGCGACATCGGACGTTTCCATGGCGACGAGCGTGCCCGTTGCGTTGATCGTCGAGGCGACATCGCGTGATTCGCTTTTGCCAACGGTAATCGAGATCGCGGCCGTCTGTTCCGAATTTGTATTAATCTGTGGTCGGTTCGCGCTGTTCGACCCGCATGCGCAAATCGCAGACGCGAAACCAGCGCAAACTAACATCCTGATGCGTATGCTCAACATAATTGTCG
This sequence comes from Acidobacteriota bacterium, assembly GCA_031405985.1. Taxonomy (GTDB): domain Bacteria; phylum Acidobacteriota; class Blastocatellia; order Pyrinomonadales; family Pyrinomonadaceae; genus OLB17. The sequence continues at coordinate 2,957 of JANOGL010000230.1, forward strand.
TCTAGGCTTCGATTTTACAATACTTGAGCGAGCTAGCCAGCCTTTATGTGTAAAGTTTTGTCAATCCAGGTCGAGTCGGCTAAAATACACTCACAAATTTTATGCAGCAAATCACAGCTATCGAATTAAAGGCGCGAATCGACGCCGGCGAAGATGTCCAACTGATCGACGTGCGTCAGCCGGACGAATATGCGTTTGCAAAGATCGACTGCGCGAAACTAATTCCGCTCGGCGAAGTCATAAACAGAATGAACGAGATCGACGCGACGCGTGAAACTGTCGTCCACTGTAAAATGGGCGGCCGCAGCGCACGAGCCATCGAAGCCCTCGAGCAGCACGGCTTTGCGGGAAATCTCTTAAATCTCGTCGGCGGCATCACCGCATGGTCGAATGACGTCGATCCGAGCGTGCCGAAATATTAATTCTCCGATTTAATGACAATCGACGAACAACTCGAATACTTAAAAAAAGGCACGGTCGATGTGATCCGTGAAGAGGATCTGCGCGCGAAACTCGAGCGCTCGGCAAAGACCGGCAAGCCTTTGCGAGTAAAGCTCGGCCTTGACCCGACCGCGCCGGACATTCACGTCGGACATACGGTCGTCATTCGCAAATTAAAAGCTTTTCAGGATTTAGGTCATACGGTTATCTTTCTGATCGGCGATTTTACCGGTATGATCGGCGACCCTTCAGGCAAAAACGTGACGCGGCCGCCGCTGTCACGCGAAGAGATAAATGCAAACGCCGAAACTTACAAACGGCAGATGTTCAAGCTGCTCGATCCGGACAAAACGGAGCTTCGATTTAACGGAGAGTGGATGGATAAATTCACGGCGGCGGATTTTGTTCGTCTGTGCGCGAAAACGACGGTCAAGCAGATACTCGAGCGCGACGATTTTGAAAAACGCCTCGGCGAACAACAGCCGATCTCGCTTCACGAACTGCTCTACCCGCTCGTTCAGGGTTACGACTCGGTCGCGCTTGAATCCGACATCGAACTTGGCGGCACAGATCAAAAATTCAATCTTTTGATGGGTCGCAATCTGCAGCGTGAATTTACGCAGGAACCGCAGGTAATAATGACAACGCCGTTGCTCGAGGGCCTCGACGGTGTGCAAAAAATGTCGAAGTCGCTCGACAACTACATCGGCATCGACGAGCCGGCAAACGAGATGTTCGGCAAGGTCATGTCGATCTCGGACGAGCTGATGTGGCGGTACTACGAACTGCTCACCGATCTTTCGCAATCTGAAATTTCAAATTTGCGATCACAGATTGAACAAGGAGAGAACCCGCGGAACATAAAGGTCAGTCTCGCTAAATCAATTATCAAAGATTTTCATTCTCAGACGGACGCCGACGCAGCCGAAGATGAATTCAACCGACGTTTTGTGCAAAAAGAAGTTCCCGACGAGATCGAGGAAAAACAGATTGCCGCCGGAACATACAAACTCGCCGATCTTCTAGTCGCGACCGGCCTCGCGTCTTCGAAGGGCGAAGCCCGACGCTTGATCGAGCAAGGCGGCGTAAAGGTCAACGGCGAAAAAGCCACCGCCGCAAATGCTGATATCACGATCAATGTCGAGGGCGTTCTGCTTCAAGTCGGCAAGCGCAAGTTTCTGCGAATCAAGTCTGAGTAAGTCCGCAGCCCGATGTATCAAAGGAAATTAACCGCAGATGACGCAGATAAGGCAGATTAAGAAATTGCCTATCTGTTTTTTCTGCGCAAATCTGCGGTTAATAAACTTCAACATCCACTGACGCGGGGCGGTTCTGACTGTTGTGTTATAATCGCCTAAACGCATGGCCAAACCCGCAACAAGACGCGCCCGGATCGCGGAGAAATTTAATGGCTACATTAGTGGCGAATTTCAGCTGCGCGATCTTGCGAGCAGTGTTTCTAAGGTCGCAAAGTCGGCTATTAACGAGGCGACGAGTTTGTCGCTCGAATATGTCGAGATCACCTTAAAGCGCCTGCCCAAACGGCTCGACGGTTTTAAGATCATTCATCTCTCCGACACGCATCACAGCCCGCAGACAGGACTCGAGCACATTGAACGAGCAGTGAAAATTGCCAATCGACTCAAACCCGACATCTGTATGCTCACCGGCGATTACGTTTCGCACCACAGCGAATATATAGCTCCAGTCGCAACGGCGCTCGGAAAATTGAAGGCAAAATACGGCGTTCACGCGTGTCTCGGCAATCACGACCATTGGACCGACGCCGAGCTCGTCACGCGTCTTTTTCGCGGCGAAGGGATTAACGTCCTCATCAACGAGGGTTTTCGCATCGAGACGCGACGCGGCGCATTTTGGCTCGCCGGCGTCGACGATTATATGGTAGGCAAAACGGACGTTCCGGCGTCGCTGCTCGGCTCTTACCCTGATGAGATGAAGCTGCTGCTCGCCCACAACCCGATAATCTTTCGCGAAGCCGCTCGCCTCGACGTCGATCTTACACTCAGCGGCCATACGCACGGCGGCCAGATCCGGATGCGAAATACTGAAAAGAACATCATTCCGCGACGACGAAAGGCCGGACTTCACAAACGCCGAAATTCGCAGGTTTACATCACACGCGGCATCGGCACCGTCGTGCTGCCGGTTCGCTACAAGTGTCCGCCGGAGATTTCTTTGCTGGAGTTAAAGTGCGTCGAGTAATGTCAACAAAAGCCCCCCTCCTTACGAAGGAGGGGTGGCGGCCTTTCGCCGACGGGGTGGTTCTCTCGCTATGACTGAATCAAGTGTTTCCACCAAAATCATCACGATACCTAATCTACTGACATTTCTGCGAATGGCGTTGATCCCCCTGTTTGCGATATTGCTTGTTTATCACCGAACGGGCTGGGCGCTGGTTGTGTTCACGGTTGCAGGCGTGTCGGACGGTGTTGACGGGTTTATTGCACGGCGCTTCAAGCAAGAGTCCGAACTTGGCACGATCCTTGACCCGATTGCCGACAAACTGCTGATGACGACGGCGTTTGTCATGCTCACGCTCGAAACCGTGATGGGCACGCCGCGACATTTGCCCGTGCCGTTTTGGGTGACGGCGGCGGTAATCGGCCGCGACATTGCGATCATCGCCGTCGCCGGTGCCATAAATATGATGACCGGATTTCGCAGCTTCAAACCGTCGTGGCTCGGCAAAGCGAGCACCTTCGTCCAGGTCGTCGCTGTAATTCTAATTCTCGTCGCCGCAGTCTATCCCGAGCTTCGCGGCTTTTATCTGCCGACCGTTTACACGACCGTCGCCGCCTTCGCCGTATTCTCCGGCGTTCACTATATCTTCCACGTCGCAAGACTCATGCGCGAGTCAGAAAGGCCTGCGTAAGCAGGCAGCCAGCTTCGCTAAATCGATTCAGCGAGTTACGCCCTTTTCCGCTAAAATTTTTTCGATCAAATCGAGAGTTGTCGGTCGGTCTTTAATGTCGGCTAATCGCGCGCGGTTCAGTTCGGCCTGGCTTTGCTTGCAGATGTTGTAATGCTCGTCGAAGTCAGTCCATTTGTCCTGCATCGCGAGCGCGTAGGCGAGTTTGCATTCGGCGGCGAAAATCGCTTGGTTGTCTTCCTTGTAATGCAGGCGAAACACGGGCAGAGATTCGCGCAAATACCTTTCGGCGATTTGGTATTTGTTCTCATCGGTTGGTGGAATGACAGCGTTTCGGTAAGGCTCATGAAATTTTGCAAATTCCCCTGGCAACATCAAAGCAGCCGTATAAGCCTCAAGCATATAGGGGAAATTGAGATTGTTCGGGTTTGTATCGCGCATCATTACGAGTGCGCGTGACTGTAGCTCGGCTTTTTCGCGGTCGTTTTTGCCAATAAAGTCGTAAGCATAAAACAAATCTTTGGCGACAAGTTCGTGCCATTCACCGTAAAATTGTTTTCTCAGTTCCAAAGCGCGGATCGCATGAAAAGCGCGTCGCCCCTCAAATTTTTCAATTCGCTCGGCGGTTTCGCCATTTTGAGCCATCAGAAAAACTTCGGTAAATTTATGATGAAGCTCGGCGGCAACGTCCGCTTCCGTTGCAAATTCCGTGTCGATCTTATCGCTCAGATCTTCGATTGCGTCGATCACGCGTGCATCGCCGCCGAATCGATAACCCTCGCCGTACCACGCGGGGTTGGCGTAGGAAATGACCTTTGACATAAATTTTGTGATCTTTTCTGACTTGGCTTGCTCGGTTTTTGCCTTGTCCGATTCGGTTTCGGCTAAAACCCGCGATTCGTTGGCGAACTTTGCCTGGGCGCGTGCGACATTCGCCTGCCACATCGATACCGCGATTCCAGAGATCAAACTCAGCAAGACGACGGCCGCCGCAATTACCGCAATTCTGTTACGGCGAAAAAATTTACTCGCGCGATACGACCCGGTCGCAGAGCGCGCCGTTACGGGCAAACCATCTATGAAGCGCCAAATGTCTCCGGCGAATTGCTCGACGGTTTGATAACGCCGCTCGGGCTCTTTGGATAGGGCTTTTAGAACGATGTTGTCAAGATCGCCCTTCAATTGCAGATTGCGGATTGCGGATCGCGGATTTGTGTTTTGGCCTTGAACAGCCGACGGCGCGGTCGGGTCTTCGTCAGTAATAATTTTTAGCAGATCGCCGTTGGATTTGCCGTTCATCTCAAACGGGTGAGTTCCGGTCAGCAGTTTGTATAGAATCACGCCGAGACTGTAAACGTCGGTTGCTGTCGTGACCGGCTCGCCTTTGATCTGCTCGGGCGAGGCGTATTCGGGCGTCATGGCTCCGAGTAAGGTTGTCGATTTATTTTCGCCAGTGTTTTCTGAATCAAGTAGTTTTGAGATGCCAAAATCGAGCAGTTTTAGTTCGCCGCCTGCAGTGACAAGAATGTTCGACCGCTTAAGATCGCGGTGAACGATAAGATTTCTGTGTGCAAACGAAACGGCGTCGCACGCCTTGTTAAAAAGTTTAAGCCGTTCGTTAAGGCTCAGATTATTTTTCTCGCAATACTTGTCGATCGACAATCCGTCAACGTACTCCATTACGAGATATGGAATGCCGTCATTGGTTGTTCCGGCGTCTAGCAGACGAGCTATGTTTGGGTGATTAAGCGTCGCCTGAATCTGCTTTTCACGATCAAAACTACGCCGAATCGTTTCGCTGTTAAACTCGCGCCGCAGCATCTTGATCGCGGCCTGCTGTTCAAACTTGCCATCAGCCCGTTTCGCAAGATAAACCGCGCCCATACCGCCAACGCCGATTTCGCCGATTACTTCGTAATTGCCGATGTGTTGTCCGGTGACGGAACTGGGCGTGTTTGGTTCATCGTCAAAGAAATCTCTTGAAAGCTCAACGGCCGAGACGTGGAGCATCTTGTCTGCGTCATTCTCAAATGCAAGCAGCGACCCGACCTCGCTCTTGATCTCGCGGC
>JANOGL010000263.1:0-3983 GCA_031405985.1 Acidobacteriota bacterium
ATTTGTTTCGTAAATTGCTTTCGTGAGAGGAACGTTCATCGGACAGACTTTTACGCAATTCTGCGCGTTACCGCAATTTGTAATGCCGTCGTCACCGAGCAGGCCGTTTAGACGATCCTCTTTTGTGATCTCGCCGACGGGATGCATGTTAAAAAGCCGCGCCTGGGCGATCGCCTGCGGACCGATGTAATTGTCGTCGCCGTACTGCGGGCAGGCCTCGAGACAGCAGCCGCAGGTCATGCAGCGTGAGTAGGCGTAACGCTCTTGCGCAACCTCGTTCGCGATATGCGGCCCCGGGCCGAGATTGTAACTGCCGTCGAGTTCGATCCACGCTTCGACCTGTTTCAAATGATCGAACATTTTAGAGCGGTCGACTTTCAGATCGCGCACATTCGGAAACTTCGACATCGGCTGCAGCGTGATCGTGTCCGACTTTGAATCGAGTAGTAGATCGTCAATCAGAGCCGAGCACGACTGCCGCACACGTCCGTCGATCACCATCGTGCAAATGCCGCAAACCTGTTCGAGACACGACATGTCCCAAACCGGCGGCGTGGTCGTTTTGCCCTCGATAGTCACAGGATTTTTGCGAATCTCCATGAGCGCCGAGATCACGTTTAGATTGCGGCGATACTGCAGCTCAAACGTCTCAAAAGTCGCCGGCGCACCTTGGTTCTCCCGCCGTTGGATCTTGAACTTGATCGTCGCTGGCGGATTGTCGAGGCGTTTCTTTTCGTGGTGTGTGGCCATCTTTAGTATCTAACTTCCCATCTTCCCGTAACGCTGATAATCGGAAAAGAACAAAACGATTTTTTTGCCGTCCTTAAAGTATGGGAAAAATAGCTCATAGTTTCCATCAGAGGCCGTGAATCTTGTCTCACTAAATCCTTCGTCAAAGACGCGGTTCAAGTAATCCCGATCAGCTTTGGTCGTTCTCATCAAATAAGTTAACTTTTGTAGATGTAAGCTTTCGCCTTTTTCATTCCTTGTCGGCCGATAGTCCCTAAATGCCAGAAAAACGTCGGTACCATCAATTTGGTCTTTAACGATCACGGAAACATTTGGAAAGTTTTTTTCGGTCCGTTCAAAAAGATCGAGGGTTTCGCTCGTACGTTTCAACCACTCATCGGTGAGTTCGTACAGTAAAATGTGATTCGTCTTTTCTGCGTTGGCCTCAACAATCGATCGCGCTGACTGAATCAACAAATTCTCCTTCTTTTTCGATGTTAAATAGTCACCTGTAAAAAGAAGTACAAAAAGCAAAGGAAAACTTAGCCCAAATATCCAATACCATTTCTTACTACCGCCAGCAGATTCGACTACGGGATCTTGGTTATGTTTCTGAGCGATTCGGGTTAGATTGAACATCACATTGATCATCAACGAACCGCCCATGAGAGCTAGAATTCCCAACACGCTCATGCCAAATGTCTGCGAAAGGTTCTCTCGGAAAATGCGAAAGCCAAAAACCTCAACTGAGACAAAGATAAATACCCAATAGATAAGTAGCAGGATCGAGATCGACGCCACAATATTGCTCAGTTTTACCAGTGTCTTCAAGTTCATCTTACTTACCTTTTCCTTTAGAATAATCACGCTTTCTCGGCTCGACCAGCGAGACATCGATCGGCTCGTAGCTCAGAACCGGAGCCTCGGCTGAGTATTCGGCAATGGTCGACTTCATAAAATTCTCATCGTCGCGTTCGGGGAAATCAGGTTTGTAATGCGCGCCGCGCGACTCGTTGCGGTTTAGAGCGCCGAGCGTGATGACGCGTGCGAGTTCGAGCATGTTATTGAGCTGACGCGCGTGCGGCACGGCCTGCGTCGCCCAAAGATTCGAGTCGTTGAGCGAGATTTTACCCAATCGTTCTTGCAGTTCGCGGATCTTATCATCGGTCGCCTGCAAACGGTCGTTGTAACGGACGACCGTGACGTTCTCGGTCATCACGCGGCCAAGTTCTTCGTGCAATTTATATTGATTCTCGCCGCCTTCGCTTTTGATGATCGCATCGTTGACTTCTTGTTGACGCTTGAGCTCTGCGTCGTAAATGCCGTTTGTTTCAGTGTTCCCACGCTCGACATTTTTTGCGTATTCGATTGCCGACGGAGCCGCAACGAAGCCGCCGTAAACGCACGAGAGAAGCGAGTTAGCTCCCAATCGGTTTGCTCCGTGAATCGAGTAATCGCATTCACCCGCTGCGAAAAGACCTGGAATATTTGTTCGCTGTTCGAAATCGACCCACAGCCCGCCCATCGAGTAATGCACGCCCGGGAAAATGCGCATCGGCACATATCGCGGATCGTCGCCGACGAACATTTCGTAAATTTCGAGGATCGCGCCGAGCTTGCGCGTGAGCGTCTCGGCATCGATGTGCGTGAGATCGAGATAAACCTGATTTTCGCCCGCGACGCCGTGGCCTTCGAGACAGACTTGAAATATCTCACGCGTTGCGATGTCGCGCGGAACGAGATTGCCATAGGCCGGATATTTTTCCTCGAGAAAGTACGAACGCTCGCTTTCGGGGATGTCACGCGGATTGCGTGCATCGCCGTCAGTCTTCGGCACCCAGACCCGCCCGCCCTCGCCGCGTGCGGATTCTGACATAAGGCGCAGCTTGTCTTCGCCCGGAATCGAGGTCGGATGCACCTGTATAAACTCGCCGTTCGCGTACCGCGCGCCTTGCGTATAACAGGCGGCGACGGCACTGCCCGTGCAAGTCTGCGAATTGGTCGATTTCCCAAAAACCAATCCCGGCCCGCCGGTCGCCATTATTACCGCGTCGGCTTTAAAAGTCTTTAATTCAAGCGTTTGCAGGTTCATCGCGACGAGGCCGCGACAGACGTGGGTGTCGTCGAGCACAAGTGAGAGCATCTCCCAGCCTTCGTACTTTGTGACTTTTCCGGCAACTTCCCAGCGGCGGACCTGTTCGTCCAGCGCGTACAAAAGCTGCTGTCCCGTCGAAGCGCCCGAGAATGCAGTTCGATGGTGCAGCGTTCCGCCAAAACGTCGAAAATCGAGCAGGCCTTCCTTCGTTCGCGAAAACGGCACGCCCATTCGATCAAATAGGTAAATGATCTCGGGCGCCATGTCGGTCATTCGTTTCACCGGCGGCTGGTTGGCCAGAAAGTCGCCGCCGTAGACCGTGTCGTCTAGATGCTTCGCCGGCGAGTCGCCCTCGCCTTTTGTATTCTCCGCACCGTTAATGCCGCCCTGTGCGCAGACAGAGTGCGAACGCTTTACTGGAACGACCGAGATCAGATCGACCTCGTGCCCGGCCTCCGCGATCTTCATCGCCGCGGCAAGGCCCGCGAGACCGCCGCCAACGATCGCAATTTTAAGTGAGCTTGCCATAAATTAAAACTTAACTCCGCCGCTCGCCGCCGACTTTTTTGGCTCTTCACACAACGCTTTTGGCATCAGGCCGCACGGACGTACAAACGCGAATGCCGCATTAATGCCAACGACCGACAACAACAACGCGACGCCGATAGAAGCAGTAAGTGTAACTTTTTGAGCTTTTTCACCGATCACGATTCCCCAATCGACCGCGAACAAAAAGAACCCGTACGCCAGATGCCAAGCCGTCGCCAAGATACCAAGAATGTAGAGCACGAGAACCCAAGTAATCTGAAATTCGCCGGCGACAATTGAATACGCCCGGTCGGCATTGCCCGCTACCGGAATTGAGTTGAGCCCCGGGATGAGCCCGAACCTCAAATTCAGAATGTGGAACAGTATAAAAACGAAAAGGAAAATGCCCGTCGCCCGCTGAAAAACGTAAAACCAATTGCGTCCATAGCCATAGCTCAGCGCGTTTGGTTTTGATTCGGACGAGATGATCACGCCATAGATCGAATGAAACAGCAGCGGCAAAAATATGCCAAAGATCTCTATCAGCAATAGATACGGAATATCGTGGATCTCTTTTACCGCTTTAACAAAGCTCGCCTCACCGTTCATCGCTTTCGAGTTCGTGAACATG
>JANOGL010000497.1:0-21801 GCA_031405985.1 Acidobacteriota bacterium
AATTTCAACTTCGCTTTTATTGAACAAGATCGACGTCTGCACGTCCGGGTATTTTGTGTATATCGGCGCCGCGATCTCGTCAACCGCCGACTCGCCTTTGCCGGAAACGCGTAAGACTCGTCGCTTTACAATCACCTTGCCCGCACGGGTTTTAAGGTTCGTCAGCACGTGTTCGGTAAACATCGGCTGGTTTTCGCGTGGCGGTCCCGGAAGAACGGCTAGTAGCTTGCCGTCTGCTTCGAGCAGCATTCCGACAGCTGATCCGTTTGGATTTGGCAGAATTTGCGCGCCGTCGATCACATACGCTTGACGCTTGTTGATATCAGGCATCTCGCGTCCCCACGAACGGAAACGTTTCAAAAGATGCTGCTCAATTTCGTCGTGATAAATAAGCTCGCGGTCAACGGCGCTCGCGGTCCATTGTCGCGTAATGTCGTCCTCGGTCGGCCCCAAACCACCCGTCGTAATCACAATATCCGAACGCCGCATCGCGTCACGAACAGTTTCCTCAAGCCGCGCACCATCATCGCCGACAATCGTTTTCAACATCACGTCGATGCCAATGTCGTTGAGTTTTTCGGTGAGCCAAAGACTGTTTGTATCGATTTTATCGGGCGTGAGAAGCTCGGAACCGATAGCTATAATTTCTGCAGAAAGCATAAAGTCAGAACCACCTGCGGTAGCGGGTGGTTTAATTTTGAGACATTCGACCTGAACCAACGCAGAAAACATTTGCGTTCAACCGCCCGCTACCGCAGGTGGTTCCGACTACTTGTAAATTTCTACAACAGGCTTTCCGTTCAAGTCGATATAAGCGCGGTACATGCCGTCGGAATTGAACGAAATGCCCATGTTGCCAAATTTGTCCATAACGATCACGCCACCATCGCCACCGAGTTTTTGCACTTTTTGCAACACTCTATCGGCAGCAGTTTGCACGGTCGAAGCCTGATACTCCATCAACGCCGAAATGTCGCGGGCGACGCCTATCCGAATAAAATACTCTCCCCAGCCGGTCGCCGAAACGCCGCAGGTGTCATTGTTCGCATAAGTTCCCGCACCAATGATCGGCGCATCACCGACGCGGCCGTACTTTTTGTTTGTCATCCCGCCGGTCGAAGTGCCTGCCGCGATGTTGCCGTCTTTGTCGAGGGCGACAGCGCCGACAGTTCCAAAACGATTTGTCGGCAAATCACGCGAGCCATACTTTAAGTCGCTGACTTTTTTTGGTTCGGTTTTCTGCGCTTTGTCTTTTTCTTCTTTTAATATCCTTTGCAAAGCGTCCCAACGCTCCTGCGTCCAAAAATACTTTTCGTCAACGATGTCGAGTTTCTGCTCACGTGCAAATTTCTCGGCTCCCTCGCCGGTCATCATCACGTGCGGCGATTTCTCCATAACTGCGCGCGCCAAGGTTATCGGATTTTTTACGTGACGGAGACCAGCGACTGCGCCGGCTGCCATCATTTTGCCGTTCATGATCGAAGCATCAAGCTCGTTACGGCCGTCGTTCGTAAAAACTGCGCCTTTCCCGGCGTTAAAAAGCGGCGAATCTTCTAGAATACGGATCGCGATCTCGACCGCGTCCAGACTCGACTTTCCAGCTTGAAGAGCCTTGTAACCCGCGATCACTGCTTCTTCGAGTTTGTCTTTGTATTCTTTTTCTTTCTCAGGCGAGAGCGAGCCTTTTTTGATCACACCCGCGCCGCCGTGAATAATAAAACCAAGCCGTGGATTCTGCGGCGATTGCAGCTGCTGAATCGAGCCAAATCGGCCTTTTTGCGCAGTCACAGCAATCGGCAGTGCGACGAGGCCGATTAATAAAAGTGAAGTAATGTATCGCTTCATATTTTCCATCGTAATTGTTTATTTATTTAAGTTTAGATAATCTCGCACTATCTTCATATCTTCCCAGACCTCGCGCTTTTTGTGCGGGTCGCGAAGTAAGTAAGCCGGGTGAAAAGTCGGCATGACCTTGACGCCGAGATAATCATGAAAATGTCCCCGCAATTTTCCGATCGGCGTTTTTGTTTCAAGTAAATTCTGTGCCGCAGTTGCGCCGAGAACAACGACCACTTTTGGGCGAACGACGGCTATTTCGCGCAGAAGAAACGGCTTGCAGACGACAGATTCGTCCTGCTCCGGTGCGCGATTGCCCGGCGGACGGCAGCGGTTGATGTTACCGATAAAAACTTGCTCACGTTCGAAACCGATAGCTTTGATAATGTCGGTCAAAAGCTGTCCGGCCCGTCCGACGAACGGCTCACCGAGCCTATCCTCGTCCGCGCCCGGAGCTTCGCCGACAAACATCAGATCAGCGTTAAAATTGCCGACGCTGTTCACGACTTGCGAGCGTCCGAGAGTGCTGAGTTTGCAACGCGTGCAGTCTTTACCTATTTCGATGCGAATCTGCTCGACAGTTTCCGTTGGCTCGGACAGGGTCGGCGAGGTTTCAAACAACTCACTCGCTTTCGCGGCCGATTCGAGAACCTCGCTTTTGTTATCCGCCTTCTCCTGCGGATTATATTTATCGAAGAATGGCATTGATTTTCGGTTAGCTAACGAAGGCAACGACGCAAGCCGCGAACCTGCCGGACGCTCGGCAGCGGTTTTTGAAATTTCGGATTTCAAATTTGGAACTTGCACAGTTGGACGAATCGGCGGCTTCGCAATCTCCTGCGTTTCGATCGTTGTCTCGCGAAGTTTTACCTTCATCGACGTAACGCCAAGTTCCTGAATATACCGCACACGTTCGCGAACGTCGGCGGCTAATTCGGCGATCTCTTTGTTCTCTCTGGCCATTATTCAACCGCCCGCAATTTTACAACCTCATCCAAAATCTTATCCGCCAACTCGCGTTTTGACATCAATGGTAATTCAATCTCGCCGCCGCTCCGAGTCAAAATTGTCGCGATGTTTGTGTCGGTATTAAAGCCGGCCCCGTCTCTTGTGATGTCGTTTGCGACAACGATATCGAGTCCTTTTTTCTCCATTTTAGAACGTGCATATCCAATGACATCATTTGTCTCGGCCGCAAAACCGACGACGAGCAAGCCGTTATGTCGATTTTTTGAAACCTCAGCCAAAATGTCCGGCGTTTTTTTGAGTTCGAGCGTCATCACATCGCGACCGTCCTTCTTTATCTTTGCGTTCGCCGCGTTCGCGGGAGCATAATCGGCAACCGCCGCTGCACCGACAAAGATCGTCGCGCTCGACAGTTCTTTCTTTACAGCCGCGTGCATTTCGCCCGCAGACATCGCACGAAGGACTTTTACGTTTGCCGGCGGTTCGACAGTCGTCGCTCCTGCGACAACGGTAACCATCGCACCACGCGCCGCCGCTGCCTCTGCCACCGCAAAACCCATTTTCCCTGACGAATGATTTGAGATAAACCTAACCGGATCGATCGCCTCGCGCGTGCCGCCGACTGTCAGCAAGATCCGTTCGTTAGCTAAGTCGGATGATTGCGGCGGTAAACCACCCGCTACTGCAGGTGGTTCTGACTTTGCGGCTTTGCCTCTTTGCGTCTTTGCGTTAAGAAGATTTAGTGCCTGCGAAACAATATTTTCCACGTCTTCCAGCTTGCCGGTGCCAACTGTTTTGCAAGCTAATTCGCCCGCAACGGGAGCGACAAAATGCACGCCGTCTTTCTTGAGTTGTGCGACGTTGCGTTGGGTTGCGGGTTGTTCCCACATTGTCGTGTTCATCGCCGGTGCGATCATCACCGGTGCGGTCGTTGCGAGATAGGTCGATGAAAGAAAATCGTCAGCCACGCCGTTGGCAAATTTGCCAATGATATTCGCCGTCGCCGGAACAATCAGCAGCAGGTCGATATTTTGCGAAAAGTTTATATGCGCGATCGGATCGGGGTTTTCAGGATCGTAGTCGTCAACGATCACGTGTTTGTCAGTCAGCGCGCGAAACGTCAGCGGCTGCACAAATTCCGTTGCGTGCCGCGTCATCGCAACGCTCACTTCACAACCTGACTTTTGCAGCAGGCGCATGACCTCGACGGCCTTATACGCCGCGATGCCGCCCGTAACACCCAAACCGATGCGATACTTCGCCATATTCACTGTTGATTTTACAACAAAATTCCCTTTTGGCTATGGTAGACTGTGCGTGTGAAATGTCGTTGAGGAATTTGAAGTGATGAGAAATATCGTAGTGGGATTTTCGACTTTCACAATTGCATTGGCAATCGGCATTTTTCTGGGTATTGACAGTTTGCCGATTTCGGAATTGACAACGCCCGTTGAGCAGAATTCGATTTCTTCACTGCCACCCGTAATCACTGAGAAATCGTCAGTTATGCCTGACATTTCGCCATCAAACTTGGCGGAGTTGGAATGGTCTGAACAGCACGACTCGAAATTCAAAATACAGTTGCTTGAACTTGGCGAGGCGTTTCACGGCGATCAGGTAAATGCTAAGTCAGGTGAATCATGGATCGGTTTGTTTCGCAAAAACAACCACTACTTCTTAAAAACTACAAAGATCAAGATTACGGCTGCTCACGATGTTGTTGTAGATGGTAAGGACGAACGAATCAAGACAGGAAAAACCGTCGCAACGGCCACTAATTTACCAGCCGTATTTTTATTGAAAAACGTGCGCGGATTACGCGAAGGTGCGATTACAACTCTTTTTTACGCCGATCCTAATGACGATGAGGATAATGAAACGGGCAGTCTTAAGAATGGAACGACGCGAGAGTTTGATTTTAACGGGAGCCATTATGTGCTGCGAGTGGAAAACCAATTGTCTCAAGACGAGTTTTTAGAGAAAGGATCAAAACTAGTCTTAGTACGTGACGGACGAGAGCAAGTTTTACGATATTTGAAAGACGGGTGTGACGATTGCAGTTGGAGTCTGAATTGGGTCGGCGACGTTGATAGGGATGGCAAATTGGATTATTACTTCCAGCTAAATGGGCACTACAACTCCATCGATCAAAGGCTGTTTCTTTCATCAAAAGCAAAACAAGGCGAGCTCCTAAGATATGTGGCAAGATTTTGGACCAACGGATGTTGAGTATGTCAGCGCTTGTGCGGCAGTACCGTCATGCGGCTGGCAAATGTTTGCTCGATGTCCCGGCCAGTAACTCGACCTCTTCGCGTGCCCACGGAGAGTATCCGTTCGCAGGATCGGCAACCTCGATGATGAATTTTGTCCAAGCGACCCATTTCACATCGTTGACCTCGTCCGGATTCGCGACAGGCAGAGCAGATGTATATCCTACAAACACCGGACAGATCTCGTTCTCGACCACGCCGTCTTTTTCGGCGCGGTAGCGGAAATCCGGGAGGACGAGGTGCAGTTTATCGACGCGCATTCCGAGTTCGTTGCTAAGTCGGCGCTTCGCAGCGTTCTCGACGGTTTCGTGAAGCATCACGTGTCCGCAGCACGAATTTGACCAAACGCCCGGCCAGGTTTTCTTCGACAGCGCGCGCTGCTGCAACAGCAACTCGCCTTTTGAATTGAATAAAAAAACGGAAAACGCGCGGTGCAGCTTTGTATCCGAATTATGTGCAGCCAGTTTCGGAGCGGTCGCGAGAACGTTGTCTTGTTCATCGACGTAAACGATCATGTCGTCGAATGCGTAATAGAATCTGATGTAAAAAGCTGCGAGCGAAACCAAAACAACCACGCCGATTAACGTCGGCGCTATCAACGAACTAAAAAA
This sequence comes from Acidobacteriota bacterium, assembly GCA_031405985.1. GTDB lineage: Bacteria > Acidobacteriota > Blastocatellia > Pyrinomonadales > Pyrinomonadaceae > OLB17. The sequence goes on from JANOGL010000497.1 coordinate 5,684, forward strand.
AGCTATTGCCGTCCAGAAAAAGATAATAAAGAACGCGCTTGAGATGAGTTGAGTGGGCGCAGGCAAGAGCGGTCGTTTCACACGAACAAAAATCTCAAGGACAACCGCCGCTACACCTCCTGAAATCAGCCAGCCGACAAAATTAGTGAGCGGCACGCCGTAGAATTCACCGCCGCCATCGTACCGCCAGAAGCCAAGCTTCACCGCGCCGGGATCGAGCACAAGATCGAACACAACGAGTAACACAGCCGTCGACAAAATTCTGACGCTCACATAATCAAACAACCGAGCCGCGATCGCATACGCCGCGATCACGAGCGGCGTCCAAGCGAAAAACACCGTCCACGGCACGTAGCCGAAAAGTTTATAGCCGAGCAATTCCGAATAACCAAAATGTCCGTAGGGAAAGCCCGTGATGATCGCACATGTCTCTATCACGAGCGCCAAGACGCCAAGCGTTAGAAACAAAACTATCGCGTCGTACCAGCCGAGCCACCAACGCAAAGCCCAGAATACCGGAATCGCAAACAGGACGACGTTAACCGGCGACAAATAACTAGAGAACGGCGGCAGTTCAACGTTCGCCATAAAAAATGCGCTGACCGCCAGTAGTAAAATGACGCCTAAGATCAGGATATTTTGTTTTGACGACGTTACGCTGTTCATTCAGACTGCCAGGACTTCGATATACTCTCTGAGTGCAGAATTTACGCTTTTTACTAATGGCTAGCCGGCCGCGATTTTGGTTCTACGTTTTTGGACCTTACATCGTAGGTTTGATAGCCGGAGTTGAGACGTCGGACGAATTAGGCAACATTTCATATCTGCTCTTTGGCCTTTACTTTTTGCTGCCGGCAAACCTATTGGTCTATGGCATCAATGACATCTTCGATTACGAAACGGATGTCATCAACGCCAAAAAAACCGGATATGAACTTTTGGTGCCGCCCGAAAGCCGATTTCGCCTTCTCATCTTCATTGCTGTAACAAACTCCCCTTTCCTCATCGCGATCCTTTTTTTGAATCTGCCGGCGATGGTCGCAGGCTTGGCCTTTTTGTTCCTTTCGCTTTTTTATTCCGCACCGCCGATCAGAGCAAAGACGAAACCATTTCTCGATTCGGCTTTTAACGTTCTATATGTCATGCCCGGCGTGTTCGCATACTCGGCAGTGACGAGCACTTTTCCGACGATAAAACTCATGATCGCCGGTGCATGCTGGACGGCGGCAATGCACGCGTATTCTGCAATTCCAGACATCGGCGCAGACCGAGAAGCCGGTTTTAATACCATCGCGACCGTCTGCGGCCCGTATCTGACGCTCGCGATCTGCGCCATTCTGTATTCGGCGGCGGCAGTTCTATCCATCGAATATCTCGGTTTCGTGAGCGTTGCGCTTGGTTCTGCATATTTGTTCTTGATGCTCGCCTCGGTTCGTTCGTATCGAACGGGCAGGCTTTTCAAGCTTTACAAGGCGTTTCCTTTAATTAACATCGCCGCTGGATTTGTGATCTTCTGGCACATCGCTCTCGAAAAGTTTTTCAACTAAAGCCCCCCTCCTTCGTAAGGAGGGGAACTTTTATAATTTTCTTAATGGCGCTGCATCCGTTATCCCATGCACCCGCTTATAAGCCAACTCAGCGCTTATCAGACAGATCTGGGTACCGATGCCCGGGTTTGTCCCGGCGCCGACGTAAAAAAGATTTTTTACTTTCTTCGAGTAGTTCTTTGGACGAAAAATCGCGGTCTGCCGCAAGGTGTGAGCAAGGCCGAGGGCCGAACCGCGAAACGCGTTGTAATCGGCACCAAAATCATCCACCGTGTAGATACGTTTGTACTCGATCTTCTCGCGAAGGTTCGGCAGAGACATCTCCTGTTCCATTAACTCGAGAACGCGCCCGGCATAACGCTCTTTTTCGTCTTCGGAGATATCCAGACCCGACGCGATCGGTACAAGAACGAACAGGTTCTCTTTACCCGCCGGAGCAACCGACGGATCGGTCACGCTCGGAGCACACACATAGAGCGACGGCTCATCTGGCAGACACGGATGTTTGTATATATCTGCAAAGTTCTTTCGCCAGTCTTCGCTAAACAGCAGATTGTGATGCGTAAGCGATGGCAATTTTTCGCTCACGCCGAGATACATTATGAAGGCCGACGGTGCCATCGTGCGTTTTTGCCAGTATTTTTCGCGATGAGTTTGGTACTGAGATTCAAGCAGCTGCGTCTCAGTGAACCACATATCGGCGTTCGAAATGACGATGTCGGCGTCAATCACCTCGCCACCCACGAGCCGGACGCCCGCGGCCTTGCCGTTCTTCACAATAATGTTCTCCACCGGCGAATTGGTTCGCAAAACGGCTCCGTTCTTCTCGGCGATATTCGCGAGCGCTTTTATCAACTCGTAAAAACCGCCCTGCGGATAAAACACGCCCTGGTTAAAGTCCATGTGCGACATCAGGTTGTAAAGCGCGGGGGCTTCGTATGGCGACGTCCCGAGAAAAACCATGGTGTATTCCATTACCTGACGCAATTTGTTCGACGCGAAAAATTTCGACACGAAATTGTGCATCGTCGAAAAGACTGACAGCTTTTGCCCCTCTTTCATCACGCGACGATTGAAGAAGTCAAAGATGGTGTCGTAATTCTTAAACATGAAGTGCTGCGTTGCGACTTCGTACTGGTGCTCGGACTGTTTTAGGTAAGCGCGTAACTTGTCACCGGCGCCGCTCTCGATCCGCTCGAATGTCGCGGCGTCCGTCTCGATGTTCGAAGTGATGTCGAGCGGCTCCGAGTCTTTTCGGAAAAAGATTCGATACGATGGCGAGAGTTTTCTTAGATCGAGATGATCCTCCACTTTTTCGCCGACAAGATTGAAGTAGTGCTCGAAAATATCAGGAGCTAAATACCAGGACGGCCCCATGTCAAATCGAAATCCGCTCGCTTCGAAGATATTCGCGCGTCCGCCGAGCATTGCGTTCTTTTCGGCGACAGTCACGTCGTAACCTTTGCGCGCGAAAATCCCCGCAGCCCCAAGACCGCCGATTCCGGCACCAATTATTACTACTTTCTCAGTCAAAATCTAAATCAAAACAGGATAGACAGGATAGACAGGATAACTGCGAATCTAGAGGAATCATCCTGATTATCCTGTACATCCTGTTTGAATTTCCTACTCATACACTCCAACCAACGCTTTTGCTGACAGCCACAGCTTTTGCGCAAAATTTGTTCGCACGCGGCCTAGATAGACATTGTAATTGACTCGCTCGATTTCGGCTAAAATCGCTTTGTAAAGGACATAGGCGATTCGGACAGCGAGGCGCCCGCGCCACGCTAGCATCGGTATGCCGGGCAAAGCTTCGCGATAAATTTGTCGGTTTCGTTCTATCTGAAACCTCATGAAATTGACAAAACGTTCATCATAAACCCGACGCGCTATGTCGTCGTTTGTGAGGTCAAATTTTCGCAACTCGTCCTGCGGCATATAAACGCGGCCGAGCTCGTCGTAATCTTCGCGGATGTCACGCAGAAAGTTTGTCACTTGAAACGCATAGCCGAGCTTCGTCGCATGTTCAAACGCCATGTCGGTCGAGTAGCCGACGATCCGCGTAACCATCAGCCCGATGACCCCCGCCGAGCCGTACATATAATTTTCGAGATCGGCATAAGTTTCGTAACCAGCAACATCCTCGTCCATAAACATCGAACGCAAGAACGCCTCGCCGTCCTCGACGGGAATCTGAAATTTATGAAACGTGTGGACGATAGCGTTCATCACGTCGTCGTCGCTGCGCCCCGCTTTCATTGCCGCGAGCCACGACGAACGCCATTCGTCAAGCTTCGCCCGTGTTTCAGCTTTGTCACCTTTATTCGGATCGTCGACGATCTCGTCCGGTATGCGGGCAAACGCGTAGATGCCGTAAATTCCCTCGCGCACTTCGCGCGGAAAAAACTGTGTCGCAAAAAAATAACTCGTGCCGTATCGTTCGGTTATCTCTCTGCACTTTTGCAGACCGCTCATTAAAAATGCGGGGTCAACAATTGTCTCGTCGAACTTCATCGGCTAAATGCTACCTATGCTAAAATTAACTCATTCGGGATTCGATATATTTTAGATTCAATTTTTGTCTTTTAGGAATCTAAATGGGGCGGCCGCTCGAAGAGTTAAGTTTATCCGGCAGATTATGATAGCTGAAGCGACAACCGACGGAAACGCACTATGGCGTTATGTCGAGCGGCACCGTCCGGCGATCGAGGAGGCCTTGCGCAAGAGTCTGCCGCTTGCGCCCGGCGCCATCGAGACACGATTTAACGAGGCTGTCGAATATTCCGCGTTCCCCGGTGGCAAGCGTTTGCGTCCTGTCTTGACGTTGCTCGGTGCCGAGCTTTTCGGCGGCAAGGCGACCGATGTTTTACACGCCGCGATTGCGGTTGAGTTTATTCATACGAGCTCGCTTATATTCGACGATCTGCCCGCGATGGACGATTCGGAGGAGCGTCGCGGCAAACTTTCGCTGCACAAAAAATATGGCGAGGGCCTTTCGACACTCGTCGCGATTGGTTTTCTAAATCAGGCATACGCTCTCGTCACTCTCGATGCTCGAGGCGACCGCCGCCGTTCGGCTGACGCCGTTCTCGAGATCGTCGAATGCGTCGGCCCGGCCGGAATGATCGGCGGCCAGTCGGTCGATCTGAAACTTCGTGAGATCGTCGAATGCAAAATCTGCTCGGCGCGAATCGCCGGCGGAGTTCTAAATCTCAAAACCTCGTCGTTAATTCGCCTCGCGCTAAGGCTTGGCGGCATTCTCTCGGGCGCCAACGACAAAGACCTCGATAATCTCTCGCAATTTGCCGAAAATCTCGGCCAGGCCTACCAAATCAGCGACGACATCATCGACGTCACGCAAGACGGCTCGACAAAGGGCGCCTCGACAAAGGGCACCTCGCACTGCGTCAACCTCGACGGCTCGCCCGCCGACAAACTCACCGCCGCGACCACTCGTGCAAAAGACATTCTCACTGATAATTTTTCACCGTGCGACGCCCGCGACCACCTGGTCGAACTCGTCGACTATGTCTCGAAGCGCGAAAAATAAATGCCAAAAACCACGTCTTCAAAGCCGGTGTACAAAGGTCGAATCTTTGACGTTCGCGTCGACACGATTCGCGACGGCGAAATTGAGTATGACCGCGAGATCGTCGTTCATCGCGGCAGTGCGGTGATCGTGCCGGTGTTTGATGACGGGACGGTCGCGCTGGTGCGGCAGTATCGTCATGCGGCGGGCAAATATCTGCTTGAGGTGCCGGCCGGTTCGCTCGACGAAGGCGAAGATCCGAAAACTGGAGCTTTGCGCGAACTCGAAGAAGAGATCGGTTATCGGGCCGCGAAAATCGAGAAGATCGCTGAATTCTTTGTCTCGCCGGGTTTTTTGACCGAGAAGATGTTCGTCTACCTCGCCACAGAACTCACGGAAACAAGCCAAAACTTGGAAGAAGACGAGTTGATCGAAATCGAACCGCTTACGTTGGATCAGGCTCTCGGCAAAATCCGCAGTGGCGAGATCGAGGACGCAAAGACCATCGTCGGGCTAACATTCGCAGCCGCCCGTCTTGGTCGTTCACTCTAAAACGCCCGCCGCACTTGACCAAAACGGCTTTAGTTAGATATTCTAAGCGTTCGCATTTTTGCGGGTTTTCGCAACTGTGGGGTTAGATTTATGAGTACGTACTTTCCGAGTGGAAAAGATTTGGCCGGCGACCGTAAATGGTTCGTTGTCGATGCGAAGGGTAAAACCGTCGGACGGCTTGCGACCGAGGTTGCGCGAATCATTTCCGGTAAAAATAATCCGAAATGGACGCCGTTCATGGACATGGGCGATCACTGCGTCGTCATCAACGCCCGTCACGCGGTTTTCACAGGCGCAAAGGACGACCAAAAGCTCTATCGTCGCCACTCACTTTATCCGGGCGGTTTGAAGGAAACATCAGTCAAGGAAATGTTCGAGAAAAAGCCTGAAAAGGTGATCGAGCTGGCTGTCAAAGGCATGTTGCCAAAGACCAAGCTCGGCAAAGCAATGGCAAAGAAATTAAAGGTTTACGCCGACGCCGAGCACAGACACTTTGCTCAGAAGCCGGAAGCAATAGAAATCTGATTTTGGATTTTAGATTGCCGATTTTGGATTAGTGGAGTAACCCCCCCCTCGCCGAAATCGAAAATCCGAAATCCGAAATCCAAAATCGATAGGGATATTCAATATTACGGCACGGGCCGCAGAAAGACTTCGACAGCACGTGTGTATTTGCGTCCGGGCAGCGGTGCGATCACGGTCAACAAGCGCGAATTCAATTCGTACTTTCCAAACGAAGCGTTGCAGATGATCATTCGTCAGCCGCTGAATTTGACTGAGACGACTGAGAAGTTCGACATATATGTAAATGTCGCCGGCGGCGGACAAGCCGGACAAGCCGGTGCGGTTCGTCACGGCATCACGCGTGCGTTGATGGAATTTAATTCTGACCTTCGTCCGGCGTTGAAGAAAGCGGGCTTTATAACCCGCGACCCACGTCAGAAAGAGCGTAAGAAATATGGGCAAAAAGGTGCCCGTGCGAGATTCCAGTTCTCGAAACGTTAAGAAACGAGGTTTTTGGTTTTTGGTCTTCGGTTTTCGAAGACCTGAGACCAATGACCAAAAACCATTGCCGAATTACCTTGGTTTATAGAAAGTTTTCGGCGAGTACAAAAACCAGTTATACAGGAGAAATAAGTTTTGGCTACAGTTACGATGAAAGAGCTCCTCGAAGCAGGAGTTCATTTTGGTCACCAAGTCCGCCGTTGGAACCCGAAGATGAAGGAATACATCTTTGGCTCTCGCAACGGCATTTATATTATTGACCTGCAAAAAACGCAGAAGCTGTTTCGCGACGCGCTCGCATATGTGCAGGAAAGTCTCACCGAGCGGCCTAATCAGAAGGTTCTGTTCGTCGGCACAAAGCGTCAGGCTCAGGATGCTATCAAGGAAGAAGCCGAGCGTTGCGGTCAATATTACGTCAACAACCGTTGGCTCGGCGGCCTGCTCACTAACCACGAAACGGTCAAAAAATCGATTAACAAACTTAAAGAGATCGAAACGATGCGTGAAGACGGCCGTTTTGAGATGCTCACAAAGAAAGAGCGTCTCCAGCTCGACCGCGAGCACGCAAAGTTGATGAAGAATCTTGCCGGCATCAAGGACATGAACGGAATGCCCGACATGCTCTTTGTGATCGACGTTCGTAAAGAAGACATCGCGATCAAGGAAGCTAATCGATTGAATATTCCGATAGTCGCGGTCGTCGATACAAATTGTTCGCCCGAGGGCATCCATCATGTCATTCCCGGTAATGACGACGCACTTCGCGCGATCAGGCTGTTTGCTTCGCGCATCGCCGACGCGATAATCGAAGGCAGACAGGTCGGCACCGAAGGCAGCGTTGCAGTCGCTGAAACAGCCGAAGAAAGTGAAGAGGCAGCTAAGACTGAGATTTCGCTGACATCGATTCCGAAAGAATATCTTTCAGAGGATGAACGCGCCGAGATGGAGTCGGCTGAGATTCCCGACGAAGAAGAGGAAGACGAGGCGGTTTCTGCCGAAATGGAGATCGCTGGCGAAACAGAAACGCCGGCAGAGCCTGCTGTAGCAGAAGAACAGCCCGCTGTAGCAGAAGAACAGCCTGCTGAGACCAAGACGGAAGAAAGTACCGAAGCGACGGCGAATTAGAACCTGAATTCCAAATTTCAGATTCCAAGTCAGCGGGTGCTTCTCGCTCGGGATTTGAAATTTGGAATTTGAAATTTTGAATCAGATAATTTGAGGAAGTTATGGCAGAGATCACTGCAGCAGCAGTAAAATCATTGAGAGAAAAAACCGGCGCGGGCATGGTCGATTGCAAGAATGCGCTCGTCGAGGCAAATGGCGACGAAGCAGGTGCGATTGAAATCCTTCGCAAAAAAGGCATCGCGACCGCTGATAAGAAAGCAGGTCGCGTAACGGCTGAGGGCGCGGTTGGCTCGTACATTCACATGGGTGGTAAAGTCGGAGTGCTCGTCGAGATCAATTGTGAGAGCGACTTCGTTTCTCGCGGCGACGAATTTCAACAGCTCGTTAAGGACGTTGCGATGCACATCGCCGCGACCGATCCGCGATTTGCGACCCGCGAAGAAGTTCCTGCAGCCGAGCTTGATAAAGAACGTGAGATCCTGAAGGAGCAGCTTAAGAACGATCCGAAAAACGCGAGTAAGCCTGAAGATGTTTTGAGCAAGATCATCGAAGGCCGGTTGAATAAATTTTACGAGGATAACGTCCTCGTTGATCAGCCGTTTGTAAAAGACCCGGCAAAAACCGTCGGCGAACTCGTTACGGAAAAAGTTGCTTCGATCAAAGAGAACATCTCGATCCGCCGCTTCGCTCGTTTCAAAATGGGCGAAGGCATCGAGAAAAAGACTGACGACTTCGCCGCCGAAGTCGCGTCGATGGTGGGCTAACGCACGTTGCAAGTTCCAAGTTCAAGGTTCAAAGTTGAAACCTTGAACTTCGACCTTTGAACTATGGCTTCGAGATTCAACCGCATTCTGCTTAAATTGTCCGGCGAGGCCTTGATGGGCGCGCAGAATTACGGTATTGATACCGCGGTCGCCGAGTCTGTCGCGAAAGAAATAAAGACTGCGGTCGATCTCGGCATCGAAATAGCGATCGTGGTCGGTGGCGGCAATATATTTCGCGGCGTTTCCGAGTCGGCCGGTAACATGGACCGCGCCGCGGCCGACTACATCGGAATGCTCGCGACGGTGATGAATGCAGTCGTGCTCCAAGACGCTCTCGAACACCAAGATGTTTACACGCGGGTTATGTCGGCGATCGATATTCCGCAGCTTGCCGAGCCGTTTATTCGGCGACGCGCGATACGGCATCTTGAGAAAAAACGGGTCGTAATCTTTGCCGCCGGCACTGGAAACCCCTATTTTACAACCGATTCTGCGGCTTCACTGCGTGCTCTCGAGATCGGCGCTGAGGCGATCCTTAAAGCGACAAAGGTTGACGGCATTTACTCAGCCGATCCGCTTCAGGACAAATCTGCGACAAAATTCGACAAGATAACTTTTCAAGAAGTCCTCGAAAAACAGCTAAAGGTCATGGACGCGTCGGCGATCTCGCTCTGCAAGGACAACAACTTGCCGATCATGGTCTTTAGCATGAAAGAGAACGGCAACATCGTAAAAGCGGTCAGCGGCGACACGTCGATTGGCACGCTTGTTACTAACTAACAACTAATAGTGAATAACGAACAGTTGTTCACTATTTCAACATTCACTATTCACTGATTTATGAGCGCTCAGGATATAACACGCGAAACCGGGCCGAAGATGGATTCGGTCATCGAAGATTTCAAACGCAAACTCGCGAATGTGCGCACAGGGCGTGCAACGGTCGGCTTGCTTGATTCTGTTCATGTCGATTACTACGGTACGATGACGCCGCTGATTCAGATGGCGTCGGTCGCAGTTCCAGAGCCGCAGCTCATCACCGTTCAGCCGTGGGATATGACGCAGCTAGCGGCGGTCGAAAAGGCGATCAGTGCCGCAAATCTCGGCCTTAATCCGTCAAACGACGGCAAGTTGATCCGCCTGCCCGTGCCTCAGCTTAATGAAGAGAGACGTAAGCAGCTCGCGAAACAAATTCACGAGTTCGCCGAGGAACATCGTGTCGCCGTTCGTAATGTTCGCCATCATTCGAACGATGGGCTTAAAAAACTTCTTAAAGACAAGGCCATCTCCGAGGACGACGAACGCGCCGGGCTCGACGAAGTCCAAAAGCTCACCAACACATACATCGCCAAGATCGACGAGCTTTCAAAAAACAAAGAACACGAGATCATGAGCGTTTAGGATTTTCACCACAAAGACACAGAGGGCACAAAGATTCAGTTGAGTTTCTTTGTGCTCTTCGTGTTTGTGGTGAAAATACTTTTCGCTCGGCACGTGAATTGGAGTATATTTAGTTCAATTTAACCCTCGGGAGCGTTATGAAAAACTTTGCCCGTCACACGCGTTACATTGCGACGATCAGCCTGATATTCGCCTTTCTCTCGAACGCGCTGCCGTGCGGCCCGGGTTACACTTCGCCGTTGTTTGATACGACAAGCGCGCCGGAGAATCCATGGGCCGAATACGCGGCTGGACGGCTCGGCATCGTAAAGCCGACATTCCACCGTTCGGTGCTGATCGCGGCGTATCGTCACATTGCCGGCAACGGCCTTAATGCCGCCGAGCAGCAGGCTCTCGTCGATGTGTGGACGGCTGAGATCGAGAACAAGGATTTCGCGGATGACACCGTTGACGAAGCCGTGCAGGCTTGGGTAAAAAAGCGTAAGGACGTTTTTGAGAAAGAAGAGAAGCCGCCTGAGATCTACGCGGAGCGAGCTTATGGCGGTTATGATTTCTTTCCAAACTGCACAAAGAACGCCTTTGAGACAGCGACCGAAACTTTGGGCGATCGCATCGCAAAGCACGGGCCGAGCGACGCGAATGTCGTCGATTGGACGAAAGCGCAGGATCAGGTTTTTCAAAATTGTTCGAGCGGAAAACGTGCACCGGATGATGCTCCGCCCGGCGCTCCCGATTGGCTGCAAAAAGATCGTGCGTACCAACGCGCCGCTGCCGAATTCTATTCGCTCGATTACGAATCCGCGAAAAAACATTTTGCCGAGATCGCGCAGGACAGCGAGTCACCGTGGGCAGAGACCGCCGATTATCTCGTCGCACGCACGCTGATACGACAGGCGAGCCTTTCAAAAGACGCCGCTAAAGCCGCGCAGTTTTACGACGACGCCGAACGGCATCTGCAAAAGTTTGCTTCTCGCAGCGGCAAGTTTTCCGCCTCCGCGACGCGCATGCTCGGTCTGATCGCCTACCGCCGCCGTCCAAAGGAACGCGTCTCCGAACTCGCAAAAAAGATCGCGATCTACGGCGGCAACGAAAACTTTCGCCAGGACGTGATCGATTACACGTGGCTGATGGATAAATTTGAAACCGAAATCCTTAATGATGTGGAAAAAAAGCGGGCCGAAGCCGAAGACGCAGCGAAAAGACGAAATCTACCACCTTGCACATCTGAAATATCGGCGAACACCCTTTGCCGTGGTGAGCTGCCAACAAACGTAAATTCCGGTACAAGTTCACAAAACATAACCTTCTCGCCTCCGGTAAACGCTGTCACAAACTCAGGCATAGGCGCGGCCACCGTAAATCGCATGCGGCAAATTCGTAAAAGCGATGAAGACCTAGAGCTTTACCTTTACACGGACAACGGATCATGGACCTTTTATGTAGGACTCGATGCCACCGACGATGAGGCCATAGCTGAAGCTGAAAAGTTCTTAAGACAACCGCTCAATGAAACTCAGAAAAATCAGGTTCGCAGCTCACGCCAAAGTGCGTATTCTGCTCGATTCACTCAGAGTTCGACTAGCGGTTACGAAGGCGGTTATTACGGCGAAGAAAAATTGACTCGCTCGCTGATGCCGGACTTTTTACATCAAGACGAGCTGACCGATTGGCTTTTTACTTATCAAGCTCCGGGAGCCGAGGCTTATCTTTATTCGCTCGACAGATTTAAATCGACCGGCTCGGAACTGTGGCTGATGACCGCGCTTTCAAAGGCTGAGAAAAGTTCAACGCAACTCACTCGTCTGCTAGAAGCCGCCGACAAAACAAACCGTTCGTCGCATGCATACACGACGATCGCTTATCACGCGGCACGAATTCAACTAGCTCTCGGCAAAAATGCGGAGGCAAAAAAACTGATCGACGACATGCTCGCGTCCGGCGATCTGCTGACGATCTCGGCACGCAATTCGTTTCAGACTCTGAAACTCAATCTCGTCGAGACGATGGAAGATTATCTGCGATATTCGCTCAAGCGGCCATACGGATTTGATTTTGACGGTGACGTCGGCACGATCAACGAGTTTATCGCACAGCAAAAGACGTGGTACAACCCCGAATACTCCGAGGGCAAAACTCGCGAGCAATACGAAGCTGAAGTCGAGGAGCGATTCACCGACGAAAAGCTCTGGCAGGAACGCGGTATGTTTGATTCCGAGACGATCTACGCGTTCAATCAGCACTTCCCGACCGCATCGTTGATAGATGTTCTGCGTTCGCCCGCTCTGCCCGATTATATGCGTGTGCGGTTTGCGATCGCGATCTGGACGCGTGCGTATTTGCTCAATGACATGCAGTCGCTAAATAAAATTACACCTGAGTTAGCGAAGTTTCATCCCGAATTTGAGACGCTTCTTGCAAGAGTCAACGCCGCTCGAACACCAACGGCCCGTGAAAACGCACTTCTCTATTTCGTGCTGAAGAATCCTGTGCTCAGTCCGTACATGGAAGACGGCATGGGACGCACCGACAACACGCAGGAGCAGTGGTCGTCGGATGACTGGTGGTGCGAGCCGTATGACATCGAGTACAACGATGCAACGAATTCAGAGCAGGCAAAGCAGTTGCCGCAGCGACCGCCGTTTCTCACGCCTGCGCAAAGCGGAAGCGCACAAGCTGAACGCAGAAGGTCAAAAGCTCTCGGCGACGCGCCAAAATTCCTTGCCGAAAAAGTTATTCTTTGGGCAAAGCGTTCGCCTGCCGACCGCCGCGTGCCCGAAGCTCTCTACATCGTCATCGAGGCAAACGGCTGGACAAAATACGGCTGCGGCAATAACGAAGAGTTGCGTGACGAAATGGCCGCGTTGCTCAAAAGTAAATATCCGAACAGCGAGTGGACGAAGAAGTTGATCGCAGATGAGAGCGGCAAATAGCGTGATTATTTAGCGCCCTTCGCATCTTGCTCGGACTTAAACTTATCAAGCTCTGTCTTAAACTCACGACAGCTCTTAGCGATTTCCGCTTTGTCTCCCTTGTTCTTCTCAACCGACGTCTTGATCGACTCTTTGATCTTATTCAACACCACGGCCTTGCCCGCTTTTGTAATGAAGTTATCATCCGGGTTGTTGAGTTCTGATGTGATCGAATCGATGACTTCGTCACATTCGGCGATACCGATCTTCTCTTCGCCAACAACAGTGTCAACGCCCTTGTCGGTCAATGTTTTATTGGAATTTGATTGTTTTGCTTTGTCGGCAAATGGATTGATCGAGCTACAGCCGAGAACGGTTAGTAACAAAATTGTAAAAGCTAATGATGCAAAAATTGTATTTTTCATAATGATAATTATCTGCGCGTAAATTTACGCTCATTGGCAGCTTGGCGTTCAATCTTTTTGCAGATTCGCAAATTTTTCGATCAATTTCTTTTGCCCAAAACCGGGGAAACTCACCGTCAATTTTGCATTGTCGCCGCTTCCCTCGCGACGAAGCACGAGTCCGCGGCCGTATTTTTCATGGCGAACGTAATTGCCAGGTGAAAGCGATTGCGGATTTGGGATTGCGGATTGCGGATTTTTAGAGCCGGCAGATTTTAGATTTTCAATTGCCGTCGGTTTAGGAACTGATCTAGTTCTTTTCTCTGTGTCTTCGCGTCTCTGCGGTGAAATATCTTTTTTGCGAAAAAATTCCGTGACGGCTTCGGTGCTGTTGTAAGTCTTTCCGGTGTAGATATTTCGCGGTTTAGGCGGCTCGGTCTCGCCGCGAAGTGCTGATGCCGCAGCTTTTGCCGACATCGTACTCGCGCTTCGCGCGTAAGAGAGCCACGACGATCCGGTTGAAAGATCTTCGATAAGTTCGAGCGGCATTTCGTTTAAAAATTGTGACGGCTCGGACGCAAAATCTTCGCCAAATGTGCGCCGCCGCATCGCGTGCGTAACGTATAAAATCTTTTCCGCACGCGTGATCGCGACATACGCGAGACGCCGTTCTTCTTCGAGTTCCTTTTCGTCACTGATCGAACGCGAGTGTGGAAAGACGCCGTCTTCCAAACCAACTAGAAAGACGACCGGAAACTCGAGTCCTTTCGCCGAATGTGCCGTCATCAACGTCACGCCCGCGTTACCGTCATACTTATCGGTGTCGGCGGTCAGCGCCGCGTGATCGATAAAATCACGGAGCCCGTTCTCCTGCTGGCGGTCATAATCGACAGCAGCGTTGACAAGCTCTTCGAGATTTTCAAGCCGAGCGGCGGATTCGTCGGTGTTCTCCGATCGCAATGTGTTTGCATAACCGCTGTCCTCGATCGCGGCGACTACAACATCGGAGACCGCTTTGCCTGTGTCAGTTGTCTCGTGAATTTTCTTTATCAGGCTCTCGATTGTCTTTTTAAATGCTCTTAATGCTTCTTTTGCTCGCGGAGTCAGATTCACAGTTTGCGAAATGTCAGGATCGTTAACAGTCGCGATCGTCATCCACATTGACGAGCCGTTTAATTTTGCAATTCGCTGCAATTCATCAAGCGTAGTTTTGCCGATACCACGCGGCGGCGTGTTGATAACGCGAAGCAACGCGATGTCGTCGAATGGATTTAGCGCGAGCTTTAGATACGCGACGATGTCTTTGACCTCGGCACGTTCGTAAAACGAAAATCCGCCGACGATGTTGTAATCAATCCGGTAACGCCGCAAACTTTCCTCGAAAACACGCGATTGTGCGTTTGTCCGATACAAAATTGCGATTTTATTTTTCGTGCTTTTGCGCCGATGATCTTCAATCTGCGATGCAACAAAACGCGCTTCGCCATCGCCGTCAAACGCCTGATAATAAAAGATTTTTTCGCCGCCTTCGTTCGCCGTCCAGAGTTTTTTCTTTCTTTGCTCGGAATTGTTTTCGATAATCGCGTGAGCAACATCAAGAATTGTCTGAGTTGAACGATAATTTTGTTCAAGCAGAATTTCTTTTGTATCAGGATAATGTTGCTCAAAATCTAAAATGTTGCGAATGTCGGCTTGCCGAAAACCGTAAATTGATTGTGCATCGTCGCCAACCACGCAAATGTTCTGTTGTTTTTCGGTTAAATACTTTATTAACGCAAATTGGAGTGCGTTCGTGTCTTGATATTCGTCAACTAAAATATATTTGAATTTGTCGTTAAATTTGTCGCGGACTTCTTTGTTAGTTCGCAAAAGTTTGACTGTTTTAATCATCAAATCGTCAAAATCGAGCGCGTTCGCATTATTCAGGCGCGCTTCGTAAAGTTTAAAAACCTTGGCGATGGCGGCGCGGCGTTCATCGGTATATTCGACCTTTGAAGCATACATTTCAAAATCTTCGCCGCGATTTTTCGAGCCGGAAATTGCATTTTGAACTTGCCGCGCCGGAAGTTGTTTGTCGTCCATTCCGATGTCTTTGACGCAAGCCTTGATGACCTTCATCGAATCGTCCGTGTCGTAAATCGTAAAGGATTTCGTATAACCTTCAGAAAGCTGTTCGATGTCCTGACGCAAAATTCGCACACAAAGCGAGTGAAAAGTCGTAACAAGCGGCGCAGAATTTGCCCGATGATCTTTCAACAATTCCTGAACGCGCTCACGCATTTCCCCGGCGGCTTTGTTGGTAAAAGTTACGGCAAGAATATTATAAGGCGCAATATTTTTTTCCAATATGAGATAAGCGATACGAACCGTAATCACACGAGTTTTGCCCGAACCTGCGCCCGCCAAAATCAAAACCGCGCCGTCAGTCTGTAAAACAGCTTCGCGCTGTTGCTGATTTAGAGAATTAAGAATTTCCATAATTTTTGAACGAAAGTTTAATGTTAAAACTTGAGATGTTTTTGGTCAAAGTGGGAAGTTACTTGACAAAATTATCTCGTTTTGAGATATTAGTTAAGTCCAATTAATTTAGTCAAAAAACTAAAACTAAATAAAAACTTAAAACTAAATTACAACTACAACCTAAAACTTAAAATAAATTACAACTGAAACCATTGCTAAAAAAGGAGGACGTATCATGAAAAAAATTATTAGGAGATTAGTTGTTAATGCATATAATCACAAAAAGACGTTTGCAAGAATTTTGGGAGAAATATCCTGATTCGGAAACTTCGTTAAAATCTTGGTATAACATCACTAAAAAAGCTAACTGGGAAAATATCGCCGAAACAAGAGCGGATTTCTCACACGCTGATTTGGCA